>JANYFF010000562.1 GCA_025362825.1 Polaromonas sp.
GAATCATTTCGCCCTTTCCAGCGGGAAGCGGCCCGGACGTGGTGGCGCGGATTGTCGGCGAACGGCTGACAGCCAGCTGGAAGCAGTCCATCGTGGTGGACGCCCGTCCTGGTGCCAACGGTTTTCTGGCCGCCAGCGCCGTCAAGCAGGCGGCGCCTACCGGTTATGACCTGCTGATTGCCGACGTGGGCCACCTGTCAATCAGCCCGTCGCTGTTCAAAAAACTGCCCTACGACCCGAAAGCCGACTTTGTGCCCGTAGGCGGTGTTTACCGTACATCATTTTTCATCGTGGTCGGCGCCAACAGCCCCTTCCATTCGGTCAAGGACCTCATCGCTGCGGCCGCCACGCCGGGCAAGGTGACTTACGGTTCCAACTCAGTCGGCGGCCCGCTGCACCTCGGTGCTGCGCAGCTTGAAGCCGCTTCAGGCACCAAAATGCTGCATGTGCCCTACAAGGAAATATCACAGCTCTATGCCGCGGTTTCTACCGGCGAGCTGGACTGGGCCATGGGCAGCATTGCCAGCGCCGGGCCGCTGCTCAGGGCCGGCAAGGTGCGCTTCCTGGCGATTGCCGATCGCAGCCGCTCGTCCATCATGCCGGCCGTCCCCACCATTGAAGAGTCTGGCGGGCCAAAAGGCGTGACGGCGCGTACCTGGGTGGCGTTGCTGGCCCCCAAGGGCACGCCGGCACCCGTCATCGATACACTCAACAAAAGCCTGAACGACGTGCTCAAACAGCCCGAAGTTGTCGAGAAATTTGCAACTTTTGGCTTTGTGCCCGACCCCACCACGCCAGCGGCCCTGGCCAGCCTGATTGACAACGACACCACGGTGTACGCCGGCATGGTCAAACGGACTGGTGCCAGCGCTGAATAAGTTTCGCCACACCCAGGAAACAAGCATGAAAACGACAGACGTTGCAATCATCGGTGGCGGGCCGGCCGGCCTGATGCTGGCCATCGAGCTGGGCTGCCGCGGTATCGACTGCGTGGTACTGGAAGAAGACGTAGCGGCGCCGGATTTCCCCAAAGCCAACGCAACGTCCTCGCGCACCATGGAGCACTATCGCCGGCGCGGCTTTGCTGAGCAGATACGCGCCCTTGGCCTGGCGCCAGACCACCCGCAGGACGTGGTGTACTGCACCACGCTGGCAGGACGCGAGCTGACGCGGTTTTCGATTCCCTCGCGCGCCGAGGCGCTGAACCAGTCGTCCTTTGGCGACTACGGCGAAGAATCCTGGCCCACGCCCGAGCTGCCGCACCGCGGCCAGCAAATGCTGATCGAGCCGGTGCTGCGTGCCCAGGCACAGTGCCATGACAGCGTCAACCTGATGCTGGGTTGCCGCGCGCAATCCATCGCTATGGAAGAGCGCCACGTCTCGGTGGTGGTCAACCATACCGTCACCGGTGAAACCTTTGGGTTGACGGCACGCTACGTTGTTGGCTGTGATGGCCCGCGCAGCATGGTGCGCAAGACCTGCGGCATCCGTTACAGCGGCCAGAGCGAGGAAGCGCGCGATTTTTTCGGCGGCCAGATGCTGTCGGTGTACTTCACCTCAGCCAATCTCTACCAGGTGCTGGGCAAGCAGCGCGCCTGGCAGTACTGGGCCGTCAACGCCGTGCAGCGCGGCCTGTTGATCGCCATTGACGGCGTGGACAAATTCCTGTTCTGCATCCAGCTGCTTGCGGGCCAGACACCTGAATCTGTTGACTACAAAGCGGCCATGTTTGCGGCCACCGGCCAGCCTTTTGATTTCGAGCTGATTGCCAAGGCCCCGTGGCAGGCCGGCTTCACACTGGTGGCCGATCATTTTTCAAGCGGCCGGGCATTCATCGCTGGCGATGCAGCCCATCTCTTCACGCCCACCGGCGGCATGGGCTACAACACCAGCGTCGACGATGCCGTCAATCTGGGCTGGAAACTGGCCGCCGTCGTGCAGGGCTGGGCCTCTGAAAAGCTGCTGGACTCCTACGAAGCAGAGCGCAAGCCGATAGGCCACCGCAACACCGCGTTCGCGCGCTCTATGGCCGACAACATTGGCAGCATCAAGGTACCGGCCAATTTGGACGGCGATGGCAGCGACGCCGCAACAGCGCGGCAGGCACTGGGTGATGCGCTCAGCCAGCACGTGCGCAATGAGTTCAACATTCCGGGCCTGCAACTGGGCCTGCGCTACGAAGGTAGCCCCATCGTTGCCACAGAGCCGGGCGCTGCGCCTGCAGACCAGCCCAACCATTACCAACCCTCTGCCCGGCCCGGCGCCCGTGCGCCACA
>JANYFF010000566.1 GCA_025362825.1 Polaromonas sp.
GAACGCGTACAGCGCGGCGCTTTTGGTGCCTGCCTGATGGCCGAGCCTGAACTGGTGGCCGACTGCGTCAAGGCCATGGTCGATGTGGTCAGCGTGCCTGTCACGGTCAAGCACCGCATCGGCATTGACAAGGCCGAGAGCTATGGTTTCGTACGCGATTTTGTTGGCACCGTCAGTGCCGCAGGCTGCAATGTTTTTATCGTACACGCACGCAATGCCTGGCTGAAGGGGTTGAGTCCGAAGGAAAATCGTGAGGTCCCACCCTTGCGTTACGAACTGGTGCACAGGCTCAAGCAGGAGTTTCCCGAGCTGACCATCTGCATCAATGGCGGTATCGCCACGGCAGACTTGGTTGCCAGCCAGTTGCAGCACCTGGACGGTGTAATGGTGGGGCGCGAGGCGTATCACAACCCGTGGTTTCTGGCATCGTGGGACGCTGAATTTTTTGGTGATGCAGTGCCCGGACTTTCACGTGAACTGGTCGAGGAGAAAATGGTTGCCTACATGGCGCGCGAAGCTGCAGAACACGGAACGCCGTGGAGTGCGATTGCCCGCCACATGCTGGGTTTGCGCCACGGGCTGCCGGGCGCACGTAAATGGCGGCAGGTTTGGAGCGACCATCGCCTGAAGGGCTTGCCTGCGGCTGAAGTGAGGGCGCTGGCCTGCGAAGCCGCTGACCACGCCTTGTCGCATCCAGAAACAATGCATGCCTGAAGCGGCGCTCCGGCAACGGCGGCTGGCGCTGATACTGATCTGGCTGGTGCCATGTCTATGGACCGTCAACTATGTCGTGGCGCGCAAGGCGCCCGGTGTCATCGGTCCCTATCTGCTTGCGCTTGGGCGCTGGACACTGGCTGCATTGGTCTTGATGGCCTTTACAGGTGGGGAGCTCTGGAGCAAGCGCGCAGAACTGGCCAGGACCTGGTGGCAGTACGCCATTTTGGGAAGCCTGGGCATGCTGGTGTGCGGCGCCTGGGTTTACCAGGGTGCACGCTCAACCAGCGCCATGAATGTCGCGCTCATTTATGCAGCCTCACCCGTGCTGATTGGCCTGGGTGCCGCAATGTGGCTGGGCGAGCGCTTCAGCTGGCGGCAGGGTCTGGGTGTGGCGCTCGCGCTGACCGGCGTGCTGCACGTGGTGGTGCGGGGCCAGTGGGCGCAGCTGGGTGCCGTGCATTTTGTGGCCGGCGATGCGTGGATAGGGGCGGCAACCGTTGCATGGGCTGCATACGCACTACTCCAGAAAAAATGGCCCAGCGGCCTGAGTTCTTCAGCACGGCTTGCTGCCATTTGCATGGGGGGCGTGCTTGTACTGCTGC
The DNA here is from genome assembly GCA_025362825.1 of Polaromonas sp. Lineage (GTDB taxonomy): Bacteria > Pseudomonadota > Gammaproteobacteria > Burkholderiales > Burkholderiaceae_C > Polaromonas. The sequence continues at coordinate 1,320 of JANYFF010000566.1, forward strand.
CTTGCGCGTTATGGGAAGTTTCGAGCCAGGGGCTTACCCAGTGGGGCTGGCCAGCCCTGGCACTTGTGGTGGTGGCCGGGCTGGTACCCGGGCTGGGTGCTTACTGGATCTACGGTTGGGCGCAAAAAATACTGGGCGCAAGCCGTGTAGCCGTATCGCTGTACCTGGGTCCGCTTTACGCAGCCTTTGTGGGCTGGTGGGTACTGGGCGAGGCGCCAGGTCTGCATCACGCCGTTGGTGCAGCGCTGATTTTGCCCGGAGTTTTTTTTGTCACCGGCGCTGCTTCTGCTGTATCCACGCCGTCTTCCAGCAAGGCAGGCAACACACCGCCTGTCGAAACGCTTTGAGCAGTGCCGTAATGTGGTCTTGCCGGCCAGTGTGCCGGGTTATTCCGCCTTGATGCCTGCCGCCTTGACCACTTGACCATAACGCGCAAGGTCGCGCCTGATTGCTTCGCTGAAGTGGTCTGATGTTCCCGGTGCGGCACTGATGCCCATGACATTGAGCTTGTCGCGAACTTCAGGGTCATTCAACACGGCGTTTAGTTCCGTATTAAGCCGGTCTATAACCACCTTGGGGGTTTTGGCGGGCGCCAGCAGGCCCACCCATGAGTTGATTTCAAAGTCGCCGAGACCGGCAATACCGCTTTCCATAAAGGTCGGCACGTCGGGCAGCGATTTTGAACGCTGCGAGCTGGACACGGCTATGGCGCGAAGCTTGCCTGACCTGATATGCCCCTGGGCACCTGCGACTGCCGTGTACACCAGCGGAATGGTGCCGCCAAGCACATCCGTCATCGCCTGGCCGCCACCTTTATAGGGGATGTGAACCAGGTTTGCGCCGGTGCGCATCTTCAGTAGCTCGCCGGCGATATGCGGGGTGCCGCCGGTCCCCGAGGTACCGAATGAGAGTCCGGCAGGTTGCGATTTTGAAAGCGCAATGACCTCTTTCAGATTCGTAGCCGGAACGCCGGGATTTGCCACCAGGATCAGCACTGCATCGCCAATCTTGCCGACAGGTGCAAAGTCGCGCAGTGTATTGAACGGAACCTTGTCAAAGACATGCGGGTTGATCACCATGGTGCCGTCAAACCCGAGTAGCAGGGTGTAGCCGTCCGCCTCTGCAGCGGCCACCTGCTGCGTACCGATATTGCCCGATGCGCCGGGACGGTTGTCGACAATGACCTGCTGGCCCAGCCGTTTGGATAATTGCTCTGCGATGAGTCGTCCGCTGGTGTCGGTGACGCCGCCGGGTGTAAATGGTACGACCAGGCGGATCGGCCTGGCAGGATAGCTTCCTTGGGCCCTGGCTGGCATTGGCAAGGCCGTCATGATGGCGGCCGCGGCGAAGGCCAGAAAGCCGGACTTCAAAATGTTTCCGGGCTGGACTGTGATGCTGATACGCATGTCTTGTCTCCTGTTTTTTTACGTTGCTGGGCGACCGTCTTTAACCGCAGAAGGATTAGCCGGCACGGGCATGCCGTTTTTCAAACGCCCAGACATCTTCAAATCCCATCAGTTTGGTAAGGTCTGCAAAGTCATAAAGTGCCTGTCCGCCGCCAGCCGATGAACCATGCGCCTGAAACTGCTTGTAGACCTCTGCCATGGCCTGCAAAGCTGCCAAAAGTGCAGTTACCGGGAAGATGGCGATTTTGTACCCCATCGATTCCAGGTCCTCGCGAGACAGGACGGGGGTGCGGCCGCGTTCCACCATGTTGGCGACCATGGGCAGTTTCAACTCGCGCCCCAACTGGCCGATGCGGCGCATTTCCTCTTCAGACTCGGGAGACTCAACGAACAGGATGTCGGCGCCTGCACGCGCATAGGCTTCAGCACGTCTGAGTGCTTCGTCAAGGCCCAGCGATGTTCGCGCATCCGTACGCGCGATGATGAGGAAATCAGCGCTGCTGCGTGACTCGGTTGCCACCCTGATTTTTTGCACCATGTCTTCCATGGGAATGACTTTGCGACCAGGGGTATGACCGCATTTTTTTGGGAACTCCTGGTCTTCCAGCTGGATGGCTGCGGCACCTGCGGCATCGTAACCCCGGACGGTATGGCGCATGTTCAGAAGTCCGCCGTAGCCGGTGTCGGCATCAGCTATCAGGGGTGTATGCGCCATGCCCGCCATGGCTGTAACGCGCCCCACCATAACGCTGTACGCGGCGATACCTGCGTCGGGAAGGCCCAGATGCGATGCCACGGTTCCGTAGCCCGTCATATAAAGCGCATCAAAACCAAAGCTGTCAGCCAGGCGCAGGGACACCATGTCAAAAACGCCGGGCGCAACCACCAGGCCGGGCTGGCGCAACCTTTTGTTCAGGGCTGACCGCTTGGTGATTGCAGCAGGGATGGCAGATGAAAAATCAGGCATGTCACCTCGTTATTTAATAAGTGTTCTAATTTATTTTTAATATTACTACGTCGTTGCGACGCTCTGTCATGGACCTTCATCTCACTCAAAAGCATGTTCTGATCACCGGCGGTAGCAAGGGCATAGGCTTGGCGTGTGCGTTGGGGTTTCTTGAAGAAGGGGCGCGCGTGACGCTGGTATCGCGCAGCGCAGAAAATCTTGCAGCCGGAAAGCTTGCGCTGCTGGCCGAACATCCCGGGGCTGGCGACCGCGTGCTTACCATCGCTGCCGACCTGACCGATGTGGCCGCCGCGGTTGCCGCGCTTGACCAGGCTGAAAAAGCGTGCGGACCCGTAGATGTGCTGGTTAATTCAGCAGGCGCCGCCAAGCGCACGCCGCCGGAAGAGCTCAACCCACAGGCCTGGCATGACGCGATGCAGGCCAAGTATTTCACCTACATCCACATGATCGATCCTGTCGTGCAGCGCATGGGCTCGCGAGGCGCCGGCGTGATCATCAATGTTATTGGTGCGGGCGGGAAAGTGGCCGGGCCAGCGCATCTTCCTGGTGGTGCCGCAAATGCTGCGCTGATGCTGGTGAGTGCCGGACTGGCATCAGCCTTTGGTCCAAAGGGTGTGCGCGTCAATGCGGTCAATCCGGGTATGACCCTTACCGACAGGCTTAAGGAAGGCCTCGCCGTCGACGCCCGCATGCAGCAGATCGATCCGCAGGAGGTACTTCGCTTGGCCAACAAGCGCCAGCCGCTGGGCCGGCTTGCAGAGCCGCGCGAAATCGCTGATGCTGTGGTTTTTCTGGCTTCAGCGCGCGCCAGTTATGTCACAGGTGCCTTGCTGTCCAT
>JANYFF010000023.1 GCA_025362825.1 Polaromonas sp.
CGCCGAGCATTCGCGTGTGCCGGTCATCAACGGCCTGACCAACGAATTTCACCCCTGCCAGATTCTGGCCGACATCTTCACCTACATCGAGCATCGCGGCTCCATCAAGGGCAAAACGGTTGCGTGGGTAGGCGACGGCAACAACATGGCCAACACCTGGCTGCAGGCCAGTGAAATCCTCGGCTTCAAGGTCCACCTGAGCACACCGGGCGGCTATGAAGTCGACCAGTCCCTCGCTGGTATCCGCTCGGCTGAAAGTTATCAGGTCTTCAAGGACCCGATGGAAGCCTGCAGGGATGCGGACTTGGTCACCACAGACGTCTGGACCAGCATGGGTTACGAGGCCGAGAACGAGGCCCGTAAAAAAGCTTTTGCCGATTGGTGCGTGGACCCTGAGATGATGAAAGCCGCCAAGCCCGATGCGCTGTTTATGCACTGCCTGCCAGCGCATCGCGGCGAGGAGGTAGAGGCCGATGTCATCGATGGGCCGCAGTCTGTCGTCTGGGATGAGGCCGAAAACAGGATGCACGTGCAGAAAGCGTTGATGGAATATCTATTGCTTGGACGACTCGACTGACAATTAGCAACAGCAACAGCAACAGCAACAGCAGCCGTAGCCCAGCACATCCATGAACTTCAATTCGCTGGACCTCAACCTCCTGCTGGTATTTGATGCGCTGATGCGTACGCGCAGCGTCACCCTGGCCGGTGAAAAGATCGGGCTGTCGCAATCAGCTACCAGCAATTCACTGCAGCGCCTGCGTGGTGCCCTGGGTAACCCATTGTTTGTGCGTACTCCGCGCGGGATGGAGCCCTCGCCACTAGCGATGGAACTGGAGCTGCCGATACGCAGCACCTTGGAGCAGCTGCGCGATACCCTGCAGCGCACCCGCGTCTTCGACCCTGCGACGGCAACGCGAACTTTCAGGTTGCTGCTCAGCGATATTGCACAACTGGTACACATGCCGCTGATGGTCTCGCAACTGCGGCAGCAGGCACCCGGCATTTCCCTGGAAACCGTCGCGCCACCCCTGCGTGACGCCAAGCAGGCGATGGTGGATGGCGAGCTGGACCTCGCCATGGGTTTCCTGCCTGATCTGGGCGCTGATTTTCATCGCCAGTCACTGTTCATGGAAAGCTGGACCTGCGTGGTCAGCAACGATCACCCCGGCATTGGACAAACCATGACGGAGGCTGAATACATCGCTGCCACGCACATCGCCTACCACCCTGCTGTATCTATCCACTCGATACTCGACCAGTTGCTGGTCAGCCAGTTTTCATCCAAGGGCATCAAGCGGAAAATCGGCCTGTCTGTTCCCTATTGGGGCGGGCTTGCATCTACCGTCGCTGCTTGCGACCTGGTCCTGACCGCACCGGTTGGCCCGGCGTTGTCTATGACGAGGCTGGCCAATGTCCGCGTCGTCCCTCTGCCCTTTGACTTGCCCCAAATAGACCTGTGCATGCAGTGGCACACCCGCATGCACCGCGACCCGGCCAACCAGTGGTTTCGAAACCTGTGTGCTCAAAGTTACCTTGCGGGTGTTGCCTTGCCCTGAGGATTTGCAGGCCGCCTTTTAGCCCTGCCAATTCATGGCATCCATTTCCCGAATGCGCTTTATCCATTTGCCGGTTTGACCGCACTTCCCTACCATCTGGCTCACATTACAGAAAGCCGGAATATGGATCAGCAACTTCAGCAACGCAACAACCAATCAGCGCCAACACCTGCAGCAGCGTCTTTTCCTCTTCCCCAAAAACGCGACCTGTACTACGCAGGTGCCTGGCAAAAACCCCAAGGCGGTTATCTAGACACCATCAACCCGGGAACGGGCGAATTGCTGGGCCTCTGTGCCGAAGCCAACACAGCCGACATCGAAGCAGCCGTAGCAGCAGCCCGCAAGGCCTTTGTCCCCTGGAGCCGTACCAAACCTGCAGACCGTGCCGTCATGCTGCGCAAGGTCGCGGCAATATTGCGCGCCAACGCCACCGAGCTGGCCATGTTGGACGCCATCAACTGTGGCAACCCGATTGCCGAAATGACACGCGATGTACTGAACGCCGCCGCACAGTTTGATTTTTTTGCCGGACTGGTCACCGAGCTCAAGGGCGACACCCTGCCCATGGGTGACGGTGTCGTCAACCTGTCCGTGCGCGAGCCTTTTGGCGTGGTTGGCCGAATCGTGGCCTACAACCATCCACTGATGTTTACGGCGGCGAAAAGTGCCGCACCTTTGGCCGCCGGCAATACCGTGATCATGAAGCCGCCCTACCAGGCACCGCTGTCCGCCTACCGCTTTATTGAGCTGATTGACGGCATCTTCCCACCGGGCGTGCTGAGCATCATGACCGGTGGCATCGAATGCGGTCAGGCACTAGCGGCGCATCCCGATGTACCCTATGTTTCGCTGATAGGCAGCGTGCCGACCGGCCGCGCCGTTGCCAGGTCTGCTGCGGAAAGGCTCAAACATGTATCCCTCGAACTCGGCGGAAAAAACCCCTGCATTGTTTATGCCGATGCCGACATCGAACGTGCGATTGCGGGCGCTGTCGCCGGCATGAACTTCACTTGGTGCGGCCAGTCGTGCGGCTCGACCTCGCGTTTGTTCCTGCACGAGTCCATTCATGATGAAGTGCTTGCGGGTGTGCTGAAAAGAATTGACCACTACAAACCTGGCATACCGACGGAGCGGGCCACCACCATGGGCGCCATCGTCTCGCGGGCCCAGCAGCAAAAAATTCTCGGCTATATCGACATCGGATTAAAAGAAGGCGCAACGCTGGCCTATGGCGGCAAAGTACCTTCCGATCCGGCGCTGCAAGGCGGGTTTTATGTAGAGCCCACCGTTTTTACCGGCGTGTCGCAGGATATGAGAATTGCCAATGAAGAAATCTTTGGGCCGGTGCTGTCAGTGATCAAATGGGCCGATGAGGAGGCCATGCTTGAACAGGTCAACCGTGTGGAATACGGGCTGACCGCAGCGATTTTCACAAAGGATCTTGCAAAGGCACATCGCACCGCATCCCGCGTACAGTCGGGTTTTATTTGGATAAACAGCGCAGGACCTCATTTCTTGGGTGCAGGGTACGGCGGCTACAAGCAGTCCGGCATCGGCCGCGAAGAGTCGATTGAAGAACTGCTGTCGTTTACCCAGAGCAAAAACATCAACATCACGCTGTAAGCACTATAAAAAAGGAGACAAAACCATGAAGCCATTTTTAAACAACCTGATGACCTGCGCCCTGATGACCATGGCGCCTGCGATCAGCCATGCGCAGGTATGGAGCCCCACCAAAGCCATCACGTTTGTAGTGCCGGTGGCGCCGGGTTCCAGCAATGACCTGATTGCGCGCATGCTGTCTGAAAAGCTGCCTGCAAAACTGGGCCAGCCCGTGGTGGTTGACAACCGCCCCGGCGCCAGCGGGCTGGTCGGTGCATCCAGCGTTGCGCGCTCTGCACCGGACGGCCACACCATCGTGATTGTGCCGAGCGACGTCTACATGGCGCCCATCCTGACACCCAAAGCCGGTGGTGCCAACTTTGACATCATAGAT
>JANYFF010000054.1 GCA_025362825.1 Polaromonas sp.
GGCGCGCAACGCCACCTGCTCGGCGAGCAGCGCCGGGTAGTCCATCAGTGTTTCAATTTTTTGCAGGCACGCCTCGTGCGACAAGACTTCGAGCCTGATACCCGACGCGCCTGTTGCCGGATAGCCCTCGTCTGGCATCACGTTGCGCCGGCGAAATTCCAGCGGGTCCATCCCCAGTTTGGCGGCGGCGAGATCCACCAGACCCTCGGTAACGGCACAGGCCACCGGGTGCCCCACACCCCGGTACTGGCAGGTAGGCGGTTTGTTCAAAAACACGACGTTGAGCTTGGCGCGATAAGCCTTGTGCTTGTAAGGTCCCCCGGTCAGGTTGACGACTTGATTGCCCTCAATGCCGCTGGTCCGCGGGAACATTGAATATGGGCCTATGCCCGTGAGATCGTCAATTTCGAACGCCAGAATTTCTCCCTGGGCCGTCGCAGCAATACGCCCTTTGATGTGGTGTTCGCGGGCGTGGATGTCGCTGACAAACGATTCCAGTCGGTCAGCCACGAACTTGACGGGCCGCTTTAAAAGAATCGATGCAGCGACCGTCGCAAAGTCGTCCGGATAGGCATGTACCTTGATGCCAAATGAGCCCCCCACATCCTTGCAAATCACGCGTACGGACGCTTCGGGCAAATCAAACTGGCGCGCATACAGGTCCTGCATCATGTGCGGTGCCTGCTGCGAGTGGTACACCGTCAACTGCCCCGATGCCGAGTTGTAGTCGGCAATCTGGCAACGTGGCTCCAGCGTGACGCCGGTGTGGCGGCCAAAATCGAAGGTGGCTTCGGCCACTACGTCGGCACGCGCAAACGCCTCATCCACGCCACCGGTGTCCAGCGACCGCGTAAAGCACAGGTTGTCACCCAGCTCGGGATGAATCACAGGCGTGTCCGGATGCAGTGCGGTTTTCATGTCCACTGCAGCAGGCAGGTCTTCCCACGTCACCTGGACATATTGCAACGCATCTTCGGCCTCGGCGCGCGTTCTGGCCACCACGGCCACCACGGGCTCGCCCTGCCAGCACGCGCGGTCAAGTGCCATAGGGTATTGCGGTGCAGACTTGATGCCGGCCAGGTGCGAGAGGGTTGCCACCCAGGGCTTGCAGATAGTCGCCAGGTCTTCGCCGTCGTACACCGCCAGCACGCCCGGCATCATGCGGGCGAAGTCACGCTCAATGCCAGTGATGCGCGCGTGTGCAACAGGTGACCGCCAGAACACCACATGCGCCATGCGCGGCAGCTCCAGGTCATCAACATACTGCCCACGCCCTTCAGCCAAGCGCTCTATGTTGGGTCTGGGTATGGCTTGCCCGATATGGCAGGCATCCTGAAGCGGCGCGGCCAGCGGTGCTGCCAGCGGTACGGCAACCGGTGCTGGGCGAACCTCTGCGCCGGTGTCAGCACGCACCAGCGCCTCATTGAAAGCACGGGCTTCGGGTGCATTCATGCTTGGACTCCCTGCTCAGGTGTCAGGCGCGCCGCCAGCACATCGCAAATAGCATCCACGATGGCCTGGTAGCCGGTGCAGCGGCAGTAATTGCCCGAGATCCATTCGCGCACCTGCTCCCGGTTTGCATGGGGCCGCTGCTCGACCAGTTCATGCGCTGCCAGCAGCATGCCCGATGTACAAAAACCGCATTGCAGGGCGTTGCGGCGAACAAACGCTTGCTGCAAAGCCCGTAGCGTGCCGCCGTCGCTCAGGCCTTCAATCGTGTTCACGCTGCGGCCATCAGCTTGCACGGCCAGCACCAGGCAACCGCGCACAATTTGCCCGTCAAGCTGTACCGTGCAGGCACCGCACACACCATGCTCGCATCCCAGGTGCGACCCTTTGAGGCTTATGTCGTCCCGCAAAAAATCGACCAGATGGGTACGTGCCTGCACCTCGCGCTGCACGCTCTGGCCATTGACGAAAATCCGGACAGTCCGGGTTTGCGGCAAAAGAGATTCCTGGTTACTCATGGGCGTCCTTGGAACGGTATGCTTGTTAAGGTGTTGACGGATCTGTCTTCAGCCACGCTGGCGTCACGAACCCAGCCCAGCAATGCACGCTTGAGCAGCACGCCGGCCAGTTGCCTTTTAGCAGCCTCGCCATGCGTCAGATCGGCAATGGGGCGAAGTTCATCGCGCAGAACCAGGATGGCCCTGGAAACTGACTCGACAGTCAAAGGCTGACCGTTCAGCACCTGCTCTGCAGCGGGTGAGCGCATCGGCATGCTGCCAACGCCAATCCACGCCAGTCGTACCTGCGTCATCAAGCCGCCGTCAAGAGTCGCTACAGCGGCCAGTCCAACCACCGCATAGTCGCCGTGGCGGCGCGCCAGTTCGCTGAACGCAAACGTCTGCCCTGCCCTTGCCAGCGGCACTTCGCAAGCAGTAATGACTTCATCAGCCGCAAGTTCCGTGGTGTAGAGCCCAGTGAAAAAATCAACTGCGGCAATCCGCCGTTCACCCCGCAAGCTGCGGGCAACCACCACGCCATCCAGCGCCAGCAAACACGCAGGCCACTCCGCAGCAGGATCACCGTAGGCAATAGAACCCCCAAAGGTTCCCAAATTGCGGATGGCCCTGTGCGCGATATGCGGCGCGGCAGCGCTTAACAATGGCGCATGCTTTGCGACAAGCCCGGATGTTTCTATCGCGCTATGGGTTACGAGCGCCCCTATGCGCAAGGTGTTGCCCTGCAGGTCCAGGCCTTTGAGTTCACTGATGACCTGCATGTCAATCAGCAACGCAGGCTCGGACAGACGCATGTTCAACGTCGCCAGCAGCGTCTGTCCGCCGGCGAGCAGGCGCGCCTCATCGCCATGCTCTGCAAGTAAATGGAGTACTTCCGTCAGGTGTCTGGGCCTGAGATAGGAAAAAGCAGCAGCTTTCATTGAAAATTTCCTTGAGATTTGCAGTTGCCTGGCAATCGGTCAGTGCAGCCAGTGCGCGCCCATCCAGACACCCAGGCTGGTAGCGGCGACACCCGCACAAAACCAGACCAGACGAAGCCCATCGCTGCCCGTCCAGCTGACCGGCACAGGCTTGTGCGTTGTCACGTGCATCGCGCCGCGGGCGCTTGCATTTTCGGCATCACCCGGTGCCACCGTCAGCGCCTGTACCGCTGGTCCGTCACCGGTATCCGCAAGAGCGTCCTTGAAGCTGGAAAAAAATTTATCCGCCAGCTGCTTTGACGAGGCATCTATGAGGCGCCCGCCAATCTGCCCGAGCTTGCCGGCAACCGATGCCTGTACGGTGTAATCGAGTTTCGTAGCCTCGCCAACAGGTGTCAGGGTAATGACAGAACTACCTCTGGCAAAACCGGCACTCCCACCCGAGCCTTCAAAGTTGAGCGTGTAGCCCTGAAGCGGGCGAATGTCCGTCATCTTTACCTTGCCTGCGAAGCGTGCTCGCACCGGCCCCATGCGCAACAGCACACGGGCATGCATTTCTTCGGGCGTTATCTGCTGGACTTCTTCGCATCCAGGGATGCATCGACGCAAAATTTCAGGGTCATTGAGTGCTTGCCACACTTGCCCGGGAAGAGCGGGAATTATCACACTGCCTTGAAGTTCCATGTCGAATGCCTTGAGCTGTTGAGGTAATGCGCCCCCGGGCTGCAGAGGGCCGGGTTTTTCCTGATACCGGATTGTTGACCAAGCGCTAAATTAGAAGCCTTACTATTGACCAACTGTTCAATGTCATCCATCCGGAAAAACCCTGCCAGCTCTTCCGTTGCCATAAGTGCAGCCAATCCAGCACGCCGGCGACTGACGCCCGCCGACAGGGAGCGTCAGATCGTGGAAGGCGCGGTCACGTTTTTTTCCGAACACGGCCTGGACGGCCAGTTGAGGGATCTGGCCCGACAGCTGGGCATCACCCATACGCTGCTCTACCATTACTTTCCCACCAAACAGGCGTTGATAGAGCGGGTTTACACCGAAATGTTTGAAGGCCGTTGGAAACCGGAATGGGAAACCCTTCTGGACGACAAAAAGCTGGATGTCGAAACCAAGCTGACCCGGTTTTACAGCGACTACGCCAAAGTCATCCTCAAATCGGATTGGGTTCGGATTTTTGTTTTTTCCGGTCTAAATGACCGCTACATCACGGACCGCTACTTTTCAATGCTGAGGGAAAAGTTCTTTCCCCGGATGGTGCGCGAGACGCGAAAGTATCGCGGCATTTCAAGCCGCGGCAAACCGTCCGCGCGCGAACTTGAATTGCTGGTGGGTTTGCACGGTAGCATTTTTTATATGGGAATACGGCGCTGGATTTACGGCCAATCATTTCATGACCAGGGGCTGGTCGCCAGCGACGATAACGATGAGAGCTATATCCACGACCGGGTTTTAGCCTACCTGCTGTCAGTCGATGCTGTTCTAAAACGCCACCCGGCAAAGCGGCTTCCGGCAACGTCTGCCTCAAAAGAGATATCTGCATGACACTTTCACTGAATCACTACTCTATTCGCACGCTTGACCTGCCAGCTGTTTGCGATTTTTATACCCAAGTGCTGGGGTTGTCCGCCGGGCCACGACCCGACTTTCCATTTCCAGGCATCTGGATGTACAACGGCAGCCACGACAGCGTTGCCAACGCGGTTGTTCACATCATCGGCATTGATAAAAGCGACCCGGAAGGCTTGAAAAAGTATCTTGGCGACCGCGCCGAGTCATCCCTGCAGGGGACGGGCGCTGTAGATCACATTGCATTTTTTGCGACGGGCCTTGCAGGCATGCTGCAGCACCTTGAAAACATCGGTGTGCCATGCCGGCAGCGGACAACGCCGTCCATCGGTCTACATCAGCTGTTTTTGGACGACCCGTGCGGCCTGGTGGTCGAACTCAACTATCCGGCTGCCGAAAAAGCTGTTGTAGACGCACTGACGACCATGCCGCCAGACGGAAAAGATTGATGGCACGTATTGTTGTCATTGGCGGCTCTTTGGGTGGTCTGCTCGCTGCCAACATGCTGCATCGTGCGGGTCACCATGTGCAAGTGCTTGAAAAAGCCATCTCGTCGCTGGACGGTCGAGGAGCCGGCATTGTGACGCACAGGCCCTTGATAGCAGCATTGGCACGCTGCGGCCTCGGTATTGATGCTTCGCTGGGTGTAGCCATCAGCAAGCGGGTCGTACTGGGCGCTGACGGCGAATCGGTTGCCGAGGTCCAGATAAACCAGGTGTTGACATCTTGGAGCCGCCTCTATGCCATGCTCCGATCGGTCTTCGACGCAAGCCTGTATGTTCAGGGGGCAGCCGTTGCACATATCAGGCAAGGCGCTGACGGCGTCACGGTGCAGTGTGAAGACGGGCGCCAGTTTGATGCCGATCTCGCCGTAGCTTCAGACGGTATTCGTTCTGCTGTACGCGCGCAGTTCCTTCCGGAAGTACAGCCGCAGTACGCGGGCTATATTGCATGGCGTGGTGTGTGCGATGAATCAGTGCTGTCACAACGCACTCTGGGCAGCGTTTTCGACACCTTCGGATTTGGCCTGCCGCCTGGCGAGCAGCTTATTGGTTACCCGGTAGCCGGTGCGGGCAATGCCGTCTCGCGCGGCCAACGACGGTACAACTTTGTCTGGTACCGCCCTGCAGAAAGCCGCGTGCTGGAAAGTCTGATGACTGACGCAGACGGAAATTATTTCCCGCAGGGCATTGCTCCCAACAAAGTGGCGTGGCAGCACGTAGCCGGCGCTCGGCATGCAGCAAGGGAATTGCTGGCACCCCAATTTGCAGAAATACTTGAAAAAACCGCGCAGCCTTTTTTGCAACCTATTTACGACTGCGCCAGCCCCTCCATGGTTTTTGATCGTGTGGCCTTGATGGGTGATGCAGCATTTGTAGCCCGGCCCCACGTCGGTATGGGCGTTACCAAGGCGGCAGAAGATGCCATGACCCTTACAGACTGTATTACCGCGCATGGCGCTACACCCAGTGCTTTGCGGGCATTTGAACAATCCCGGCTTGCACCGTGCGCAGCCGTGGTGCAGCGCGCCCGCGTTTTGGGCGCCTATATGCAGGCACAGGGTCACAACCCGGGTGCAGGCGGACAGATACTACAGCGCGACGCGCACGCCGTCATGCTTGAAACAGCTATCGATCTGTCTGGAGCACCAACAGCCCGGGCTACGCCATTTCCCGCCTAGATTCCCGATTCCTCATGCCATAACCACCCACAGGAGACCACCATGACTTCAATGAAAACATCTTTTAACGCAGGCCGTCGCTCTGTCCTTGTGGGTGGCGCGGTCGTCGCCGTAGCACCCGCCTTGTTAAATATTGCGCGTGCACAAAACACCAACATCAAAATCGGTTTTCCGGTACCCCTGACCGGAGCCTTCTCTGCAGAAGCACAGGACCAGGTCAGGGCTGCCGAAATTGCCATCAAAGAGTTCAATGACAGCGGCGGTTTTAATGGCCGCAAGGCCGAGCTACTGGTTCGTGACGACAAGCTCAATCCGGGCGAGGCCGCAACCCGCACCCTTGAACTGATTGAGAAAGACAAGGTGAACTTTGTGGTCGGTTCACTTTCAGCCGCCACACAGTTGTCGATTAACGCGGTGTGCCGTGACCGCAAAATTATTTTCAATTCCATCAGCCAGTCCGACGCAATCAACGAAGCCAAAGACTGGAGCCTGTACACCTTTCATGAGGCGCTTAACCCGCACCTGACCGCCGGCGCAGTGGCTCGTTACGCCTTCCCGAAATTCGGCAAAAGAATTGTTTACCTCACGGCTGACTACGCATACGGTCATGAAATGGTGCGCGGTTTTCAGCGTGCCGGCCAGGCATTGGGCGCGCAAACACTGGCAGACATCCGACACCCGCTGGGTGCTGCGGACTATTCGGCTTTTTTACCCCGTATCCAGTCGCTCAAGCCCGATGTGCTGGTGCTGGCGAATTTTGGCCGCGACCTTGTCAATGCGGCCAAGCAAGTGACTGACTTCGGACTCAAGGCCAACACCAAGGTGATTGCGCCCGTGTTGCTGTACACCGCCAGGCAAGCCGGTGGTGCAGACGCCTTTGGAGGCATTCTTGGCGGCACGTCGTATTACTGGGGTATGGAAGACAAGATTCCTGCTGCCAAGGTGTTCAACGACAAATTTCGTAAAGCCTACGGCGGCTCCGTTCCTTCGGACTACGGCGCGCTGGGCTATGCAGGCGTGCGCAGCGTGCTACAGGCCGTGCGTGATGCCGGGTCGACGGATTCTGTCAAGGTCAGTATTGCCTTGCGCCAGCTTCGCTACAACTGGTACAAGGGCGAGCAGTTTTATCGCAAATGCGACCACCAGTCGGTTCAGTCGGTCGTCATTGTCGAATCAAAATCTAAAAACATGAAGGACAAATACGACGTCTTCAATGTGCTGGCGGTTGAGGCACCAGACGACAGGAACCTGCGCAGTTGCGACGAAATGGGTCACAAGATCAGTACCTGATCGGCGACCGGTATCTGACTCCGATGACCAGCTCGAACCACACGCAACAAACTATAAGAAACCTGCATGGCTGACATTACTCTGGAACTGTTCGCGCTTCAGCTCATGACGGGTATCGCGCTCGGCGCTGTGTACGCACTGCTGGCGATAGGTTTGTCTCTGATCTTTGGCATGCTCACAGTGGTTAATTTTGCGCACGGCGCGTTTTTCATGGTCGGCGCATTTTTCGGTGTGTATGCCATGGGACTGACCGGAAGTTTCTGGTTCAGCCTGATTCTGGTCCCGCTGGCAACGGGCGCGCTGGGCTTGGTGTGCGAGCGGTTTTTGGTGCGACCGCTGTATGGGCGCGGCATTGACTACCCATTGCTGCTGACGTTCGGTCTTTCTTACGTTCTGATCGAATTGATGCGAATTATTTTCGGTATTGAAGGCATGCCGACGTCTACGCCAGCGGAACTGAGGGGCTCGGTCAATCTGGGCTTTGGTCACTTTCCGCTGTACCGGATTTTTCTCATTGGTGCGACGGCCGTCATCGTGCTTGCCCTCTGGCTTTTCATTGAGAAAACGCGTTACGGACTGATCATCCGTGCGGGCTCTCGCGACCCCGAAATTGTCAAAGTGCTGGGCATAGACATTTCAAAAGTCTGGCTACTGGTGTTTGGTATCGGCACGGCCATCGCGGGGCTGTCTGGTTTGCTGGCTGCGCCTACACGCGCCGTCAACCCGGAAATGGGCATTCCCATATTAGCTGAGTCATTTGTAGTCACCGTGGTGGGCGGTATGGGCTCATTACCCGGTGCAGTGGTTGCGGGCTTACTGGTGGGTATCGTGTTTGCTATGACTTCGCTTGTCGCGCCCGAATATGCAGAAATGTCGATTTTTGTATTGATGGCTGTCGTGCTGCTGATTCGGCCGCAGGGATTTTTCGGCAAAGCCGGTTTGATGAGCTAGGCATGAAACAATTTTTAAGCAACTGCATTGACCGCATCCGGCAGCATCGCATGGCCGCCACGCTTCTGTTTTTAATGGTGTTCCCGTTTCTAATGCCCTATGAAACGCTGGCCATCAACATTCTGATTTTCGGGTTGTATGCCGTGGGTTTTAACCTGCTGTTCGGCTACACCGGCATGCTGTCGTTTGGCCATGCGGCATTTCTCGGCGTGGGCAGCTACCTTGCAGGCATAGCCGTGGTCCATGCGGGCTGGCCCTGGTGGGCTGCGATAGGCGCGGGTGTCGCAGCGTCCTGCCTTGCCGGTCTGGTCATTGGCTACCTCGCGATTCGCACACGCGGCATTTACTTTTCAATGGTTACCCTAGCGCTGGCACAAATTGTTTACTACAGCTTTTACAAGGCCGAGCGCTGGACAGGCGGCGAAAACGGCCTGCGAGGCGTACGCGTTGAAGCCATTACATTGCCTGGCATCAGCATCGACTTTCTGGACCCCCTGAATAAATATTATGTGATTCTGGTGTTCGTGGCTCTGGCTCTGTGGTTTGTATCGCGGTTGCTCGACTCACCTTTTGGTGCGGTTATTGAAGCCATCCGTGAAAACGAAAAGCGCGCAGCGGCCTGTGGCTACGACGTCGCGCGCAGCAAGCTGCTGGTGTTTGTGTTGTCGGCGGGTATTTGCGGTCTAGCTGGTGCGCTGCGGGCGTTGCACCTGTCCATCGTACCGATTGACTCGCTGCATTACCTGCAGTCAGGCCAAGCGGTGATGGTGTGCCTGCTCGGAGGTATGGGAACGTTTTTGGGACCTTTCATCGGTGCAGCAGTGTTTCTATACCTGGAAGACGTGGTCACCAATGTCACCCGCTACTGGATGGGCGTGGTGGGTATTATTTTCATGGTGTTTGTGCTGTTCTTTCCCAAAGGAGTTTGGGGTACTGCGCTTGACTGGGTGGCGCGCTGGCAGCGCAAAGTCAAAACCGAAAGGCAAATGCCATGAGCGCCGCACCCATTCTTGAAGTCCAGTCGGTCTCACGCTACTTTGGAAAATTCCAGGCGCTGCACAATATCACGACCAGTTTTCGGGCCGGCGAGCTGACGGCCATCATCGGACCCAACGGCGCGGGCAAGAGCACCTTCTTTAACGTTATCAGTGGCGGTATTGCCCCCAGCAACGGCAAGGTGCAGTTTGAGGGGCGCGACATCAGCGCGTTGGCGCAGCACGACTATGCGCGTGCCGGCATTGCCAAGAGTTTTCAGATCACCAATGTATTCAAGCATCTCAGCGCACATGAGAATGTCCGTGTGGCGTTGCAAATGCAGACCTCTCGCTACCAGATTTTGAGGGCACGGCGCACATATATAGATTTGAGTGACCGCGCCAATGCCCTGCTTGAACGGGTTGGATTGGCCGACAGCCGCAACAAGCTGGCTGGCGATCTGGCGCATGGCCAGCAACGCTCGCTTGAAGTTGCAATGGCACTGGCGTGCGAGCCCAAATTGCTGCTGATGGACGAACCCACCGCAGGCATGTCACCCCAGGAGACGGTGGTCATGATGGACCTGATTGCCCGAATGGCGGCCGAGCGCACCATTATTCTGGTCGAACACAAAATGAAGCTGGTGATGGGACTGTGCAAGCGCCTGCTGGTGCTACACCATGGCGAATTGCTCGCCGAAGGCAGTCCGGACGACATTCGCAGCAACGCAGAGGTCAAACGCGTTTACCTGGGACAGAACTAAAAATGGAAAGCGCAAAGGCCAGCATGCTCAAAGTGGAACAACTCAACGCCTGGTATGACCACAGCCACGTGGTGCAAGGCCTGAATTTTGAAGTCAGGCGCGGTGAAATCGTCACATTGATGGGGCGCAATGGTGCGGGTAAAACGACCACCTTGCGCACGCTGATGGGGCTGGTTGAAAAATGCAGCGGGCGAGTGCTGTTTGACGGCGAAGACCTCCTTCCCCTCAAAACTCACGAGCGCTTCCATCGGGGCCTTGCCTATGTTCCGGAAGACCGGCGTATTGTTCCCAGCCTGACGGTGCTTGAGAACCTTCAGCTAGGCCTTACGGCAAGCGCGAACCGCGGCGAGATGAGCAGCATGGTCGATGAGATTGCACAGACCTTTCCCAGACTGAAAGAACGCCTGCATCAGGACGGTACCTCGATGTCGGGTGGCGAGCAGCAAATGCTGGCAATTGCCAGAGCCATGATGGCGCGGCCACGAATGATTTTGCTGGACGAACCGTCTGAAGGCATCATGCCGATACTGGTGGACGAGATGTTCGAGCTGTTTGCCGGCATGCGACAAAAAGGCATCACTATTTTGCTCGTCGAGCAAAACGTGGAAAGAGCTTTGAAAATTTCAGACCGTGCCTACATTGTGGATCAGGGACAGATAGTGCATCACGGTGATGCTGCCGGGCTGCTCGCTAATACCGAAATTCAAGAAAAGTACTGCGCGGTCTAGCGGACTGACGGTAACGCATGGTCCGGATTCAGGCTGGTCATCTCATTTCTAAATTATCCGTACGCTTTGTCGGCTTCGCTAGCTGTGCGTCTGTACTGTCGTCGCTTTGCCTTCGCGTTCACAGATGATGTAGAAATGGATTCAGATACCTTGTTCACAAGACTGTCCAGGCAAGCCAAGACCTAAATTGCCGAGCGCCGCACCTCGCCGCTCGAATAAAAGCTCATCAGATTGTCGAAGACCAGCTCTGCCATGGCTTGCCGCGTTTCATGGGTGCCACTGGCTATGTGCGGAAGCAACACGGCGTTGTCGAGCGCAAAGAGTTGCTCCGGAACCTGCGGCTCGGCATCAAACACGTCCAGACCAGCGCCAGCAATGCGTTTTTCCACAAGTGCCTGGACCAGCGCCTCTTCGTCGATCACCGTACCCCGCGCAACATTGATCAGAAAACCCTTGGGACCGAGGGCGTCCAGCACTTCCCGCGAAACCAGATGACGGGTCGCAGGACCGCCGGCCACCACCACCACCAGAAAATCACACCACTCTGCCAGCAGGATCGGGCTGGCGAAATACTGAAACAGCGAGCCGGCCACCGTGCTGCGGTTGTGATAACCCACGGCCATGTCGAATCCTGCAGCGCGTCTGGCAATAGCTTGCCCGATGCGGCCCAGCCCCAGGATGCCGATGCGCTTGCCACTCACCTTTGTGGCCAGCGGAAAGCGCTCTGTAAGCCACCGGCCCCTGCGCACAAACCGGTCCGATGCAGAGACGCCGCGCGCCACATCGAGAATCAATGCAAAGGCCAGGTCCGCAACACAATCGTTGAGCATATCGGGCGTGATGCCCGCAGCGATTCCGCGGGCCTTGGCATGCTGCACATCGATCTTGTCAAAGCCGACGCCAAAGCTCGATATGACCTTCAGCGATGGCAGCGCATTCATCAGCGCGGCATCGGCGCCCACCGCACCTGATGTCACCACGCCAGTGAACGCCGCGCCGTGTGTGTGTAGAAACTCCATGACTGAGGCGTCGGCCGGAAGCAGTTGAACATCAAACGCTTCGGCTAGACGCTTCTCCAGCGCCGGCAGGAGCGGGCCATTTTGCAGTAGTCGGTGTTTCATCAATCGGGCTCCGTTTCTGGTCAGGCGAACGTGTACGCGGTTTTCACGGTGGTGAAAAATTCCTGGGCATATTTACCCTGTTCACGCGGACCATAGCTCGAACCTTTACGTCCACCGAACGGAACGTGGTAATCGACCCCCGCCGTCGGCAGGTTGACCATCACCATGCCCGCCTGGCTATGCCGCTTGAAATGCGTGGCGTACTTCAGGCTAGTTGTGGCAATACCCGCAGACAGGCCGAACTCTGTGTCGTTGGCCGTAAAAAGCGCTTCCTCATAGTCCTTCACCCTGATGACACTTGCGACAGGGCCAAAGATCTCTTCCCTGTTGATACGCATGGAAGCCTGCGTCTCGCTAAACAACGCAGGCGCCATGTAAAAGCCGTCGGTCGCAAGCTTCAGCCGCTCACCGCCTATCGCCAGGGTCGCGCCTTCGTTTTTGCCGATCTGGACGTATTCAAGATCCTGGTCAAGTTGCGAGCTGGAAGATACCGGCCCGATATCGGTCCCGCTGGCTAGTGCATCGCCCACGGTGATTTTTGTCATACGGGTCTTCATGGCTTCAATGAATTTTGGATAAATTCCTTCCGTCACGATGAGCCGGCTGGATGCCGTGCAGCGCTGGCCCGTCGCGTAAAACGCGCTCTGGACGCTCAGCTCCACCGCCTGGTTGAGGTCGGCATCATCCAGCACCACTTGCGGGTTCTTGCCACCCATTTCCAGTTGTACTTTTTTGTGGTTCTTCACGCATTCAAGCGCAATATTGCGACCCACGCCCACGGAGCCCGTGAAACTGATAGCGTGGATGCCCGGGTGCCCTACCAATGCATTGCCGATCACGCTGCCGCGGCCCATGACCAGGTTGAACACCCCGGCAGGAATGCCCGAACGGCTGATGATTTCTGACAACGCCCATGCACTGCCGGGCACCAAGTCTGCGGGTTTGAGCACCACACAGTTACCGAACGCCAAAGCAGGTGCAATCTTCCAGGCCGGAATGGCAATTGGAAAGTTCCAGGGCGTGATCAGGCCCACAACACCGACGGGTTCGCGGGTGATTTCAACGCTAATATTGGGACGAACCGAAGGCGTCAGTTCACCGGACAAGCGAAGACATTCACCGGCAAAGAATTTGAAAATCTGCCCTGCGCGCGTAACTTCTCCAATACCTTCAGGTTTTGTCTTGCCCTCTTCACGCGCAAGCAGCGTGCCCAGCTCTTCCCTGCGAGCCAGGATTTCCGTCCCGATCTTGTCCAAGGCATCGCTACGCGCCTGGATACCGCCCGTCGCCCAGGCGGGAAAGGCCGCCGTTGCGGCAGCTACTGCGGCTTCGACATGGCTGGCATCACCCTGTGTGTATTCGCCTATGACGTCTGCGAGATTTGACGGATTGATGTTTGGGCTGTAAGCAGTGCCTTTGACCCATTGGCCACCGATTAAGTTGTCATGCTGTGTCATGTTGAATTCCCTGTTTGCAAATGAGCGGGCCAGGACGCTTTGTTCCTGGCCCAAATGGCAGACCGTATGGCGGCCCGAAGTGAGATCAGAGCCCCTGCGGGCCAAGCTTGTCGATGAGAACTTTCAAAGTGTCCATTTCAGACGTGGTGAGGTCGGCCAATGGTGTCCGCACAGGCCCGGCATCACGGCCCACAATCTTCGCACCGGCCTTGACAATGCTCACAGCATAACCTTGACGGCGATTGCGCAGGTCCAAGTAAGGCATAAAGAAATCCTTGAGAAAGCGATGCTGGGTTGGCAGGTCGTCATTAGCCACAGCGTGGTAGAAATCCATTGCCGTCCTGGGAATGAAATTGAAGACTGCTGACGAATACACCGGGGTTCCGAGTGCCTTGTACGCAGCAGCGTAAACCTCGGCCGTAGGGAGACCTCCCAGATAGGCCAGGCGATCACCCAGCTTCTGATAAATCGCCACCACGGCTTCGATATCGCCCACGCCATCCTTGAAGCCCACGAGGTTGGGGTTGCGCTCGGCCAGGCCGGCGAGGGTATCGGGCTTGAGCCGGCTGGATGCGCGGTTGTAAACGATGACGCCAAACTTGACGCTTTTGCAAACTGCCTCGATGTGCGCTGCGATGCCTTCCTGACAGGCCTCGGTGAGGTAATGCGGCAGCAGCAAAATGCCATGGGCGCCGACTTTCTCAGCCTCCTGCGCGCACTGGATGGCAAAACGTGTCGGCCCGCCTGTGCCGGCGATGATGGGCACTACACCGTGGCAGGTATCGACGGCCGTCTTGATGATGCCGGGATATTCTTCACCGGTCAGAGAGAAAAACTCGCCTGTTCCACCGGCGGCAAACAGCGCTGTCGCGCCGTAAGGCGCCAGCCACTCCAGGCGTTTGACATAGCCCTCCTTGTGGAAATCGCCATTGCTATCGAAATCGGTGAGCGGAAATGAGAGCAGGCCGGAGCCCATGATATTTTTGAGTTCTTGAGGATTCATGGTTAGTCGCTAGGGGTGATGGGGAGTTGAATTCTTTAAAAATGAAGCAGGACTCACGCAGCCGGTCAGGTCACCGGCGCCGGATTGAAAAGCACCAGGGCGTTGTGGAGCTTCCAGTGCTCGGCCCAAGTTTTCTTCCGGCCACTGGCGACGTCGAGCATCAGCTGGAAGAGTTCCCAGCCCACTTCTTCAATCGTCTTGTGGCCTTCGGCAATGCTTCCGGCATTAATGTCCATCAAGTCGTGCCAGCGGCGGGCCAGGTCGCTGCGGGTCGCCACCTTGATGACGGGTACCTCAGCCAAACCGTGTGGCGTGCCACGCCCGGTGGTGAACACATGCAGGTTCATGCCGGCAGCCACCTGCAAGGTGCCGCAGATGAAGTCGGACGCCGGGGTTGCCGCGTAGACAAGACCCTTTTGCCGGACTTTTTCGCCTGGCGATAGCACGCCGGATATCGCAGCGGAGCCTGATTTCACGATGGACCCCATGGCCTTTTCGACGATGTTGGACAGGCCGCCCTTTTTGTTGCCTGGTGTAGTGTTGGCGCTTCGATCAACGCGTCCTTTATCAAGGTAGGCGTCATACCAGGCCATTTCACGAATCATGGCGTCAGCCACTTCAGGCGTAGCGGCACGGGAGGTCAGCTGGTCAATGCCATCGCGGACTTCCGTGACTTCGGAGAACATCACGGTCGCACCGGCGCGCACCAGCAAATCGCTGCAAAAACCTACAGCCGGATTTGCAGTCACGCCAGAAAATGCATCGCTTCCCCCGCATTGCACACCCACGACCAACTCACTTGCGGGCACTGTTTCGCGCCTGCGATTGTTGAGCCTGACCAGATGCTCATCAGCCTTTCGCATGATGGAGTCAACCATCGACATGAAGCCTACGTGGGCATCGTCCTGCAAACAGACTACATCGAGTTTGGGGCTGACATCACCATTGCCCGCGCCACGTTCTTCAACCAGCGGGATACTGCCGGGGGGCAGCAGGCGTTCTGGCTGCAGCTTCTCGCAACCCAGGCTCACCACCATCACCTCACCGCCAAAGTTCGGGTTCAGGGTGATATTGCGCAGCGTTCGAATCGGGATGATGGCGTCAGGTGCATCAATGGCGACACTGCACCCATAGGTGTGCTCAAGCGCAACAACGTCATCGACGTTTGGAAATCGCGGCAGAAGTTCGGCCTTGATGCGTGTGACCGCAAAGTCGGTCACACCGGCAACGCACTGGACCGTTTGCGTGATCGCCAGGATATTGCGCGAGCCGACCGAGCCATCCGCGTTGCGATAGCCTTCAAACGTGTAGCCCTCGAGGGGCAATTCAGTTTTGGCCTTGATAGTCGCAATGGGCAAGCCGGCAAGCTTCCGTACGGCCGGCATCTTCAACAGCCGCTCATGCACCCAGCTGCCGGCCTTCAGGTCCTTGAGGGCATAACCGATCGTCACGTTGTACCGCCGCACAATCCCGCCTTCCGGGATGTCAACGAGTGCCACCTTGTGGGC
>JANYFF010000095.1 GCA_025362825.1 Polaromonas sp.
AGGCGAACTCGAAGAGCTTGGGCTGCTTGTCGCGAATCAGGCGCGCCAGCGCGATGGTCGCCCGCACGTCGGACAGCGCATCGTGCGCAGCCTCATGCAGCAAGCCGTTGGCGCGGGCCAGGTCTTCAAGCTTGAAGCTGGGGCGCAAGGCACCGGGCTCATCCGGCCGGCGCTCATCGGGCTTGGTCGGCCAGGTGATGCCATCCGGGCGCAGCGCATAGGCCATGCGTACGACGTCGAGCAAGTCCCACCGGCCGCAGTCGTTTTGCCATTCGCGGCCATACGGGTCGATCAGGTTGCGCCAGAACATGAAGCGCGTCACCTCGTCGTCAAAGCGTATGGTGTTATAGCCCACGCCAATGGTGCCGGGCTGGGCCAGCAGTGCTTCAATCTTTGCGGCAAATTCATGCTCGGGTAAGCCGCGCTCCAGGCAAAGCTGCGGCGTGATGCCGGTGATGAGGCAGGACGCTGGATCAGGCAAATAGTCGTTGGCCGGCTGGCAGTAAATCATCACCGGCTCGCCAATTTCGTTGAGCTCCGCATCGGTGCGTATGCCGGCAAACTGGCAGGGCCGGTCGCGTCGGGTGTTCAGGCCAAAGGTTTCGTAGTCGTGCCAGAGAAAGGTGTGTGACGCCATATTTTTGTATTTTTAAAGTCAAATGTGCCTGCAGCCCCCGGAATACGGCGGCCTGCAGCTATGAATTTTGTAGCGGCAAGAAAAAAGCCGATAGCGAGATGCTACCGGCTTTTTGGGGCGCTCATTGCGGATCAACTCCGCAATGACGGGCTAGTTTGTTTCTGCCGATTCAGGCTCAGGCTTGGTTTTGCCTTCCTTCTTCGGCAAAGGCTGGATGTCCAGCACGACTTCGCCGTTTTCGACACCCTTTTCGTCCGTTGTGACCTTCATGTCCACGGTCAGTCGGCCACCGTCCATCAGGCGGCCAAACAGCAGCTCGTCTGCCAGCGCACGACGGATCGTGTCCTGGATCAAGCGCTGCATCGGCCGTGCACCCATCAACGGGTCAAAACCCTTCTTGCCGAGATACTTGCGCAGCGTGTCGGTGAAGGTGACTTCAACTTTCTTCTCGGCCAGCTGTGTTTCACGCTGCAGCAGGAACTTGTCGACCACGCGCAGGATGACGGTTTCATCCAGCGCCTTGAAGCTCACCACCGCGTCAAGGCGGTTGCGGAACTCGGGCGTGAACAGGCGCTTGATATCTGCCATCTCGTCGCCGGCTTCGCGCGGGTTGGTGAAGCCAATGGTCGCCTTGTTCATCGTCTCGGCACCGGCATTGGTGGTCATGACAATGATGACATTGCGGAAATCAGCCTTGCGCCCGTTGTTGTCCGTCAGCGTGCCGTGGTCCATAACCTGCAGCAGCACGTTGAAGATGTCAGGGTGCGCCTTTTCGATCTCGTCAAGCAGCAGCACGCAATGCGGCTTCTTGGTGACGGCTTCAGTGAGCAGGCCGCCTTGGTCAAAGCCAACATAGCCCGGGGGCGCACCAATCAGGCGGCTCACGGCGTGGCGCTCCATGTACTCCGACATATCAAAGCGGATCAGCTCGATGCCCATGATATAGGCCAGTTGCTTGGCGGCTTCTGTCTTGCCGACGCCGGTAGGGCCGGAGAACAGGAAGGAGCCAATAGGCTTGTCGTCCTTGCCGAGACCGGACCGCGCCATCTTCACAGCGCTGGACAACACATCAAGCGCCTTGTCCTGGCCAAAAACCACGCTTTTCAGATCGCGTTCAAGCGTTTTAAGCTTGCCGCGGTCGTCGTTCGAGACGTTGGCGGGCGGAATGCGGGCGATCTTGGCGACGATCTCTTCGACCTCTGCCTTGGTGATGATTTTTTTGCGTTTGGAAGGCGGCAGGATGCGCTGGGCAGCACCGGCTTCATCGATCACGTCAATCGCCTTGTCGGGCAGATGACGGTCGTTGATGTACTTGGCGCTCAGCTCGGCCGCAGCCTGCAGTGCCGCCAAGGCGTACTTGACGCCGTGATGCTCTTCAAAGCGCGATTTCAGACCTTTGAGGATGTCGACAGTTTCCTGCACCGAGGGCTCGACCACATCCACCTTCTGGAAGCGGCGTGAGAGCGCTGCGTCTTTTTCGAAGATCCCCCGGTATTCGGTGAACGTCGTCGCACCAATGCACTTGAGCTGGCCGGAGCTGAGCGCCGGCTTGAGCAAGTTGGACGCATCCAGCGTACCGCCTGACGCAGCACCCGCACCGATGAGGGTGTGTATTTCGTCAATGAAGAGGATGCCGTTGGGCTTGTCTTTCAAAGCCTTGAGCACGCCCTTCAAGCGCTGCTCGAAGTCACCGCGGTATTTGGTACCCGCCAGCAAGGCGCCCATGTCGAGCGAATACACCTGCGCCTCGGCCAGAATCTCCGGCACGTCCTTTTGCGTGATGCGCCAGGCCAGGCCCTCGGCAATCGCAGTTTTGCCCACACCGGCCTCGCCGACAAGCAGCGGGTTGTTTTTGCGGCGGCGGCACAAGATCTGGATGACGCGCTCGACCTCGTAATGGCGGCCAATCAGCGGATCGATCTTGCCTTCCTTGGCGAGCTGGTTCAGGTTTTGCGTGTATTGCTCAAGCGGCGACTGCTTCTCGTTTTTCTCGCTGCCCTCTTCATTTTCAGCCGCGCTCTCGCCCGCTTTGGTAGGCTCGGGTGGGTCGCTTTTTTTGATGCCGTGCGCAATGAAGTTCACCACGTCCAGGCGGGTCACGCCCTGTTGGTGGAGGTAATACACGGCATGGGAGTCTTTTTCACCAAAAATGGCGACAAGCACATTGGCGCCGGTGACTTCTTTCTTGCCGTTGCCCGTGGACTGCACATGCATGATGGCGCGCTGGATCACGCGCTGAAAGCCGAGCGTGGGTTGGGTATCCACATCGTCGGCACCCGCTACCTGGGGCGTGTTGTCCTTGATAAAGTTACCGAGCGACTTGCGTAAATCGTCGACATTGGCAGAACAGGCGCGCAATACTTCTGCGGCACTGGGGTTGTCGAGCAAGGCAAGCAACAGGTGCTCCACGGTGATGAATTCGTGACGCTGCTGGCGCGCTTCGACAAAGGCCATGTGCAAGCTGACTTCTAGTTCTTGGGCAATCATTGATTTTCCTTTCGGCTTGCTACGTTAAAACTGACTCGATTCCATAACTGATGAACTGGATATTGGCTTGTTTTGCGATTATTCAATGGGCTCGCTGACACACTGGAGCGGATGGCCATTCTTGCGGGCAGCTTCCGTGACCTGATCTACCTTGGTGGCCGCAACATCTTTTGAAAACACACCGCAAATACCTTTTCCGTCAAGGTGGATCTTCAGCATGATCTGGGTCGCCGTGTCGCGATCCTTGTTGAAAAATTCCTGGATCACCACCACAACGAACTCCATCGGGGTGTAGTCGTCATTGAGCAGCACCACCTGGTGCATCTGTGGCGGCTTGGTTTTTTGAGGTCGACGCTCAAGCACCACAGAATCGCTGCCGCGGCCATCTTCTGGCTTGAGAACCGGCACCGGCGGTGCCGGGGGAATCTTTGGAGATTTGGTAGCCATGAATTTCATTCTAGCCATAGGGAATGGCCTGTGGGAAAGATGGGAGATTGAAAAAGAGGTGGTGGCGGGAACGCGACATTCAAGCGATGCCAATTGACTTTTTTAACGGTCAGTAAATAAAAAAACCGCCACGGGATGGCTCCCGGGCGGCTCCCGCGCAAACAACCGTTGCTGAATTACATGTTGTCGATCATGACCTGGCCGAAACCGGAGCAGCTGACCTGGGTTGCATCCTCCATGAGACGGGCAAAATCATAAGTAACTTTCTTCGACGCGATGGATTTTTCCATCGAGCTGATGATCAGGTCAGCCGCCTCAAACCAGCCCATATCACGCAACATCATTTCTGCGGACAGGATTTCCGAGCCCGGGTTCACATAATCCTTGCCGGCGTATTTAGGCGCCGTGCCGTGGGTGGCCTCGAAGCAGGCCACTGTGTCTGACAGGTTGGCGCCGGGCGCAATGCCTATTCCGCCGACTTGCGCGGCCAGCGCGTCAGAGATGTAATCGCCATTGAGGTTGAGCGTTGCCACCACCGAGTACTCGGCCGGGCGCAGCAGAATTTGCTGCAGGAAGGCGTCGGCAATGACGTCTTTGACAACGATGTCCTTGCCGGTTTTGGGATTCTTGAACTTGCACCACGGGCCACCGTCAATCAGCTCGGCGCCGAATTCCTTTTGTGCCAGCGCGTAAGCCCAGTCACGAAAGCCGCCTTCGGTGAACTTCATGATGTTGCCCTTGTGAACAATGGTCACACTAGGCTTGTCGTTGTCAATGGTGTATTGGATGGCCTTGCGCATCAGACGCTCGGTACCTTCGCTGGATACTGGTTTGATGCCGATGCCGGAGGTGTTGGGGAAGCGGATTTTCTTGACGCCCATCTCGTCCTGCAGGAACTTGATGAGTTTTTTGGCCTTGTCGCTCCCCGCTTCAAATTCGATACCCGCATAGATATCTTCGGAGTTCTCGCGGAAAATCACCATATTGGTCTTTTCAGGCTCTTTCACCGGCGAAGGCACACCCTTGAAGTACTGAATCGGACGCAGGCAAACGTACAAATCAAGTTCCTGGCGCATTGCAACGTTCAGGCTGCGGATACCGCCACCCACTGGGGTGGTAAGCGGGCCCTTGATGGACACCACATACTCGCGCACCGCAGCCAGGGTTTCTTCAGGTAACCAGACGTCAGGACCGTAAACCTTGGTTGCTTTTTCGCCGGCATAGACTTCCATCCAGTGGATTTTTTTCTTGCCACCGTAGGCTTTCGCCACGGCCGCATCCACCACCTTTAGCATGACGGGCGTGATGTCCGCACCGGTGCCGTCGCCTTCAATGAAGGGAATGACGGGTTCGTCAGGCACGTTCAGGGAATTGTCGGCGTTAACCGTTATTTTTTGACCCTGGGCTGGCACCGAAATGTGCTTGTACATGTATGGAATTCTCCAATATCGGGGATGCGTCAATGAGAAACCGGATGAACCAGGTTAGGTAAAAACCCTAAATTTTAGCCCTAAAGCAGTTCGGTAAAAAATAATTGAAGCGGCGTGTCAACCGATTGCAAACCGGCTCCGTTACGGTTAGGTCTCCGAAATTTTCGGGGTACTTTTTCCAATAACGTTATTCCAGGAAATTTCCAAATGAACAAAATCCTCGCTGCCCTGATCTCCGGTCTGTTTGCTGTTGGCGCATTCGCCGCTTCACACGTTGGCGCTCCTATGGCTGCTGCTTCCAAGCCAGCCGCTGCAGTGGCTGCTCCAGCTGCAATGGCTGCTCCTGCTGCAAAAGCTGAAGCCAAGGCAGAAGCCAAGCCAGCTGCAAAAGCTAAAATGACCAAAGAAGAAAAAGCTGCTGCCAAGGCCGCAAAGAAAGAAAAAGCTGCTGCAGCCAAGAAAGAAAAAGCTGACGCTGCTGCCGCTAAAAAAGCTGATGCAAAACCAGCTGCTGCCGCCAAATAATTCTTGGCTTGCCAAGTCTGAAATGCCCGCCTTGTGCGGGCATTTTTTATGGGCGTGGCGTATGCTCGCACATCGCCACAAACAATGTAGACCATGGCCCCGAAATCCAATCCAGAAAATTTAGTGCGTCGGCTTTTGCTAGGCGCCGCCAGTTCCGCCTTTTTTCTGGTCGCCGTTGCCGCGCACGCGCAGGACGATCCGCAAATGAATCTTCAGCGTGTCAAGCTGTCAGCTGGCATGCACCAAATTGATGCCCAGGTCGCCCTCACCCCCGAACAGCGACAAATCGGTCTGATGTTTCGTAAAGACATGCCTCAGCATGAAGGCATGATTTTTGTGTTTGAGCAGCCGACGCAGCAATGCTTTTGGATGAAAAACACCATCTTGCCACTAACGGCCGCCTTCGTTGCGGATGACGGCACCATCGTGAACCTTGCTGACATGAAACCGCAAACAACAGATGCCCACTGCTCTGAAAAACCGGTGCGCTATGTGCTTGAAATGAACAAGGGCTGGTTTGCCAAAAAGGGTATCAAAGCAGGTACGAAGCTGGGCGGCCAGCCTTTTACCGTCCGCAATTGAATTGCCACGCAGACGGTAACTTGCAACTGCCAAGCTGGCGAACCATCCGCAAAGAAAAAAGGCGGCTCGAACTTTCGTTGGACTCGCCTTCAATTCAACAACCTGCTTGCAGAGAGTGCTTACCGCGCAGATCCCGTTTTTTACGCCTAGACGGAAGCCAGTGCCGCGTTCAGGGTTTTGCTTGGCCGCATGACGATATCAAGCTTGTCGAAATCGGGTTTGTAGTACCCGCCAATGTCAACCGGCTTGCCTTGCACGGCCGAAAGCTCGGCCACTACAGCCTTCTCACCCTCGGTCAGACGTTGGGCCAGCGGTGCAAACTGCGCGGCTAAAGCCGCATCTTCAGTCTGCGCTGCCAACTCCTGTGCCCAGTACAGGGCCAAATAAAACTGGCTGCCGCGATTATCGAGCTGGCCGGTTTTTGGTGATGGATTTTTGTTGTTATCGAGCAGTTTGCCTGTCGCGGCATCCAGTGTTTTTGCCAGTATCTTGGTCTGGGCATTACCCGTCTTGATTCCCAGATCTTCAAGTGAGACAGCCAGCGCCAAGAATTCACCTAGAGAATCCCAACGCAAGTGGTTCTCTTCAACCAGTTGCTGAACGTGCTTGGGCGCAGAGCCGCCAGCACCGGTTTCATACATACCGCCACCGGCCATCAGCGGCACAATGGACAGCATTTTGGCGCTGGTGCCCAGCTCCATGATGGGAAACAGGTCGGTCAGGTAGTCACGCAAAATGTTGCCAGTGACCGAGATGGTGTCCATGCCGTGAATCACTCGCTCCAGCGTGAAGCGCATGGCACGCACCTGCGACATGATCTGGAGGTCGAGTCCAGTGGTGTCGTAGTCCTTCAGGTACGTTTCGACCTTTTTGATCAGCTCTGCCTCGTGAGGGCGATAGGTATCAAGCCAGAAGACCGCCGTCGTGCCGGAGTTGCGGGCACGGGTGACGGCGAGTTTGACCCAGTCACGGATCGCGGCGTCCTTGACCTGGCACATGCGCCAGATATCGCCTTGCTCGACGTTTTGCGATAGCAGTACTTCGCCCGTGGCCAGATCAACAATATTGGCAACGCCGGCTTCCGATATCTCAAAAGTCTTGTCGTGAGAGCCGTATTCCTCCGCCTGCTGCGCCATCAACCCTACGTTAGGCACACTGCCCATGGTGACAGGATCGAAATTACCGTTGGTCTTGCAGAAATTGATGACTTCCTGGTAAATGCGGGCGAAGGTGGATTCTGGAATGACCGCCTTGGTGTCCTGCGGCTTGCCGTCCGCACCCCACATCTTGCCGCCAATACGGATCATCGCCGGCATGGACGCATCAACGATCACGTCGTTGGGGGCGTGCAGGTTGGAGATGCCCTTGACCGAGTCCACCATAGCCAGCGCGGGTCGGTGCTCGTGGCAGGCATGCATGTCGCGCTTGATTTCTTCTTGCTTGGATGTTGGCAAGGTGGCGATCTTGTCGTACAGGTTGACCAGCCCGTTGTTAACGTTGACACCCAGCTCATCAAACAACTTGGCGTGTTTTTCAAAAGCTTCTTTATAAAAGATCCTGACTGCGTGGCCGAAGACGATGGGGTGCGAAACCTTCATCATCGTCGCTTTGACATGCAGCGAAAGCATCACCCCCGTCTTGCGGGCGTCTTCAAACTCGCTTTCGTAAAAGTCGCACAGGGCCTTCTTGCTCATGAACATACTGTCAATGATCTCGCCGGCCAGCAAGGAGACTTTGGGCTTAAGCACCACCGTCTTGCCACCCTTGGTGAGGAGTTCCATCTTCACGTCACAGGCCTTCTCAACGGTCATGGATTTTTCACCATGGTAGAAGTCGCCATGCTTCATCGTCGCGACGTGGGTGCGTGAAGCCATGCTCCACTCACCCATGCTGTGCGGGTTCTTGCGTGCGTAATTTTTTACAGCGCCCGGAGCCCGGCGGTCGGAGTTGCCCTCACGCAGCACGGGGTTCACAGCGCTGCCCAGACACTTCGAGTAGCGCCGGAGGATGGCTTTTTCAGCATCGGTTTTCGGATCTTCCGGAAAGTCTGGTAGCTTGTATCCCTTGGCCTGGAGTTCCTTGATCGCACCGATCAACTGGTGTTGTGACGCGCTGATATTCGGCAGCTTGATGATGTTGGTATCGGGCAGCAAGGTCAGGCGCCCCAGTTCAGCCAGGGTGTCAGGCACACGCTGCGCTTCGGTCAAAAATTCGGGGAACTCGCCCAGGATACGCCCCGAAACAGAGATGTCGCTGGTGACCACCTGAATACCGACCGGTGCAGTGAATGCACGCACGATGGGCAGGAAGGAACTGGTCGCCAGCAGCGGGGCCTCGTCAGTCAGCGTGTAGATGATGGTGGGTTGCGCAGTGCTCATCGCTTATCTCCAGAAATTGTTATGGGAATACCGCCGGCTGCGCGCAGACCAGCGGACATGATCGGATGTTGTCTGATTTTCCTTATTGCAGTCTGACCAACACTGCATTTTATGCAATGCAATATCACAATACAAAATTTCAAGTGATCGAAGCTCAATATTTTGTCGTGCATGTGCAAAAAGGGTCGCGCCAGCGTCAAAACTTCCGCATCGGCTGTTGATGCAGATGCGCGGTTCTTTAGCGCGGTACCTCGCTCCTGAAGGACCGATATCCATCAGGGGTAAAAAAAAGGGACTCGAAGATTAATCTTCGAGTCCCTTTTTTGTTCAAGTCTGACGGTTCAAGTAAACATGCCAAGCTAAAGCTGGAGTGTTTTGAGCAAGGCCTTGATCGTAAGAAACACAGCAAACGACTGAACGGATTTCAGGCGAAGTTTGCGGCTGCGAAGTCCCAGTTTATGAGCTTGTCGAGGAAGGTTTCGACAAACTTGGGACGCATGTTGCGGTAGTCGATGTAGTAAGCGTGCTCCCACACATCAACCGTCATCAGCGCCTTGTCTGCAGTGGTCAGGGGCGTACCTGCCGGGCCGGTGTTGACGATATCGACTGAACCGTCGGCTTTCTTCACCAGCCAGGTCCAGCCGGATCCAAAATTACCAACTGCGGACTTCACGAAAGCTTCCTTGAAGGCTGCGTAAGAGCCAAACTTGGCATTGATCGCTGCTGCCAGCGCGCCCGATGGCTCACCGCCACCAGCCGGTTTCATGCAACTCCAGAAAAAAGTGTGGTTCCAGATCTGGGCCGCATTGTTGTAGACGCCGCCGCTTGATTTCTTGACGATTTCTTCAAGCGTCATAGTCTCAAACTCCGTGCCTTTTTGCAGGTTGTTGAGGTTCACGACGTAGGCATTGTGGTGCTTGCCGTAGTGGTAGTCCATGGTTTCCTGGCTGTACGCCGGCGCCAGTGCATCAATGGCGTACGGAAGGGGGGAGAGTTTGTGTTCCATTAATTTTCCTCGTGGTGGTAAAGGTGGTGAATCAATTGACTTTGCAATTGTAAAAACTAAATGAGCCGCTGCGCGACTACGGTCAAATCGACCTCACCGTCCTCGAGGGTAGCACGCACGGGCTGTCCCATGTGCGTCTGCTTTTTGCTGATGATGGCCTTGCCCTCCACATCGGTAAGCAATGCATATCCCCTTGCCAAAACGAGTGCAGGATTGACCGACTCCAAGCGCTGGCCTGCATTGTCAAGCTGCCATTTTCTGCTTTTGAAGTTGTCCGGGAGAGTTGCCTTGAACTGGGTCTCCAGATCTTGCAGGTCGCGGCCAAGCCGGGCAAGCACGGTTTGCCCGGCATGCTGCAATTGCAGTCCATGCGTGGCCAGTCTTGAACGCTGCCGGGTGATGAAATGTGAAGGACGGCTGAAGCGAGCTGTCACCGCGTCCAGCCGCTGGTTTTGCGACTGTGATTGCTGCTCAACGCCGTTTTGCAGGCGCAAAGCCAGCGAAGCCAGCAAATCAAGCCACACAGAAACAGGTTCCGCGCACAATTCCGCGGCTGCGGTGGGAGTCGGAGCGCGCACGTCGGCGCAAAAATCGGCTATGGTGAAATCCGTCTCATGCCCTACCCCGCTGATCAGCGGCACCGTTGAGCCGACTATGGCCCTTGCAAGCCGTTCGTCGTTGAAGGCCCACAGGTCTTCCATCGCGCCGCCACCACGCACCAGCAAGATGACATCCACCTCGTCACGGGAGTACGCCTTCAGAAGCGCTTCACGCAGCTCGGCAGCAGCTTGAG
Organism: Polaromonas sp.; assembly: GCA_025362825.1. Classification (GTDB taxonomy): domain Bacteria; phylum Pseudomonadota; class Gammaproteobacteria; order Burkholderiales; family Burkholderiaceae_C; genus Polaromonas. The sequence goes on from JANYFF010000095.1 coordinate 10,286, forward strand.
TGCCCTGAACGCTTGCAGGATAAATGACGACCGGAATATGCGGGACACGCCTCTGCAGTGCTGTGACCACGTCATGCAGCGCAGCAGCACCCAATGAGGTAACTACGCCGATTGATCGTGGCATCAGCGGCAGCGACCGCTTTCGGGCCGGATCAAACAATCCTTCAGATTCCAGCCTGGCCTTGAGTTTGAGAAACTCTTCAAACAGGCTGCCCTGCCCCGCCTGACGCATGGATTCGACGACGAGTTGCAACTCACCGCGTGCGTCATAAACCCCCAGCCGTCCGCGAAGCTCAACCAGTTGCCCGTCGCGCGGCGAAAAATCAAGCAGTGATGCGGTTCGCCGGAACATTGCACAGCGGATCTGGCCCTGCTCGTCTTTCAGGGAGAAATAACAATGCCCACTGGGAGCACGTGAAAACCCGGAGACTTCACCCTGCACCGCCACCGGATTGAATCGCGCTTCCAGGCTGACAGCGATTGCCCGCAGTAAAGAACCGACGGGCCAGACACGCATGCGTACGCCACTCGCGACGTCAGGATCCGCAGCGCCATCGGCAGCCGGAAAAGACGTATCAACCATGCCAAAAGCCCTTCATCCAGCCAGGGCAATACTCCACAGCAGCCGGGCCTTGACCAAAACTCTGTCGGGATATCTGCTGGAACGCGTGAAAGTTCGTGTAAATCATTGATTTTGAATGACTTAATTCTGCCCAAAATTTCATCGTTTTGTCATATTCCATATCTGGCGTGGCTTTGCGCCGGGTCGAACATCAGTTGCTCACAAAGTTATCCACAAGTTCTGTGGGTTAAGGCCTACAGGCAGCGCTACAAACTCAAATCGGTAAATGCCGTGTCAGTTGCCGCTCACCGAAGTGTTGGTGAGCCATAATCCAAAGCAACTTATTACGGGAGATGTGCTGTTGTTTTCGATCATACAAGCCGCAGGCTGGCCCATATGGCCGCTGGTTGCATGCTCCGTACTGGCCCTGGCGCTGGTGATTGAGCGTCTCAGCAGTCTCCAGACGCGCAAAGTCGCTCCCCCCAAGCTGATCGACGAAGCCATGACCGTCTCACGTGGCGCCATCCCTTCACCGGATGTCGTTGCCCAGCTGGAGCAGAGTTCGCTGCTGGGTGAAGTCCTGGCAAGCGGGTTTCGCGCCCTGAATCTGAATCCCCGACTGAGCGAAGATGACCTTCGTTCAACACTCGAAGGCGCCGGACGGCAGGCCGCCCACAAGCTTGAACGCTACCTCGCTGCACTTGCAACCATCGCATCGGCGGCGCCACTCCTGGGGCTGTTAGGCACTGTCATCGGCATGATCGAGATTTTTGGCTCGCAGGCGGGCGGTGGCGCTTCTGGCGGTGCGGGAGGTAACCCGGCCCAACTGGCGCAAGGCATCTCCATCGCCCTGTACAACACGGCTTTTGGTTTGATCGTGGCGATCCCATCCCTTATTTTCTGGCGTTATTTCAGGGCACGGGTGGACGGCTACCTGCTGACCATGGAACTGGCCTCCGAGCGTTTTGTGCGCCACCTCAATACGCTGCGAAAATGAACAGAGCCCCCACGCTTGTCGCTTCGCGTACATCGCTGCCCTCCGAAGAGGCGCATTTTTTCTTGGGGCGGCCCGGCGAAAAAATCCTGGACCCCGCGGGGAGGCCGTCATGAACTTCCGCAGAAGCTCCCGCGATGAGCCGGAGATCAACCTGATCCCCTTTATTGACGTGCTGCTGGTCGTACTGATTTTCCTGATGCTGTCCACCACCTACAGCAAGTTCACGGAGCTGCAAGTCAAGCTCCCGCTGGCGGACGCCGAACAACAACGAGACTATCCAAAAGAAGTCATCGTGGCAGTCAGCAGCGATGGCCGCTACATGATCAACAAGATGGCCATTGAAGGCCGCAGCATCGAGTCCCTGGGCGCAGCCCTCGTGCTGGCGGCCCGCAACGGCAAAGACAGCGTGATCATCATCAGCGCTGATGCCAGCGCCACCCACCAGTCGGTCATCACGGTGATGGAAGCTGCCCGCCGCAATGGCTTCAGCCAGATTACCTTTGCCACGCAAAGCACTGCCCTGGCCGGCTCCCGTTAGGCGAGCCGCCCGTTTCATCCTCACGAAACTGGCGGTGAACGCATGAAGACAAAGTTGCAACAAGCTTGGCTAACACGCGGCTGGCTGGTCCGGGTGCTATGGCCGGTATCGCGACTCTATGGCCTGGTTGTCCTACTGCGACGCCAACTCTACAAAAGCGGGTTATTAAGGGCTACCCGCGTTGGCGTGCCGGTGATTGTTGTCGGTAACCTTGTGGTTGGTGGCGGAGGCAAAACACCGTTGGTTATCGCATTGGTAAACCATTTTCGGGACCGCGGGATAAAGGCTGGCGTGAT
>JANYFF010000109.1 GCA_025362825.1 Polaromonas sp.
GGTGGCCTGCAGCTCTTGTGCGGCAGGCCAGCCACGTCCTACGGCACAGCTGACTGTAAAAACATCTAGATTGCTTCTATTTTAATAGCACAAAGTGACGGCAATACGGGGGCCCTGGGCTTAAATGGCACTGAAAATCGCTTTTAAACAGTTTTTGGGCCGTACCAAGGCCCGGACAGTTAACATTCAGGTACACACACGGCCGGGCAGGACCGACACAAAGAGGAATCTTATGCAGCGCATCGTTATCGTCGGCGGAGGGGCAGGCGGCCTCGCCCTGGCTACGCAACTGGGTAACCGCCTGGGCAAACGCAAACAGGCTGAAATCACGCTGGTTGATGCTGCCCGCACCCACGTCTGGAAACCGCTGCTGCACCAACTCGCGGCTGGCAGCTTTGACACCCATGCCGAAGAGATCGAATACCTGGCGCAGGCGCGCTGGAACCATTTCAAGTTCCGGCTCGGCAGCCTGCAAGGTGTTGACCGCCAAAACAAGATGCTGCATCTTGCGGCGAGCTACGACGCCAGCGGCCGCGAGATCACACCCGCGCAAACGCTGGGCTACGACACGCTGGTGATTGCTGTCGGCAGCCAGACCAACGACTTCGGCACGCCAGGGGCAGCAGAACACTCGATTAAGCTGGACAGCCCGCAAGCAGCCAAGCATTTCAATGACCGACTGATCAATGCTTGCATTCGTGCACAAACAGTGCCGCGCATGGCGGGTAGCGGGCGACTGACCGTGGCTATCGTGGGCGGCGGCGCGACCGGCGTTGAGCTGGCGGCCGAATTGCACGCCTCAGCGCGCGTTCTGGGCCACTACGGCTTTGACTACATCAACCCCGAAAAAGACCTGCAGATTGTGCTGGTTGAGGCTGGCCCACGTTTGCTGGCGCAACTGCCCGAGCGCCTGGGCGACGCGGCCCTGCGTGAGCTGCGCAAGCTGGCCATTGAGGTGCATACCAACGAAAAGGTAATCGAGGTTACGGACGACAGCCTGAAGATGGCCAGCGGCAAGGTGATCTCGTCAACCCTCACGGTATGGGCAGCCGGCGTCAAGGCGGCTGACTTTTTGCGCAGCATCGGCGAGCCCGATCCGCTAGAAACAAACCGGCTCAATCAGTTGCTGGTCAACGGTAATCTGCAGACTACGCTCGATGCCAGCATCTACGCCTTTGGCGACTGCGCGGCCTGCCAGCAGCCCGACGGCACCTGGGTGCCGCCACGGGCGCAGGCGGCCTACCAGCAGGCCATGTACCTGGCGCGCAAGCTGCCGCAGCTGATTGCCGGCGAGCAGGTGGCGCCATTTGTATTTGCAGACAAAGGCTCGCTGGTATCACTGGCCGAATATTCGTCGGTCGGCAGTTTGATGGGCAGCCTGAGCCAGGGCAGCTTTTTCATTGAAGGCCAGCTCGCCAAAATAATGTACTGGGCGCTGCACAAACAGCATCAGCTGGCGCTGGGCGGCGTGAAGAAAACCGCGCTCATCACGCTGTCTGAAATGATTGACCGCACGCACCGGCCGCGCATCAAGTTGCATTGATAATCAGTTTTTTCAACCTACCGGAGAACACCATGGCAAAAGGTCAGCAAAACACCAGCAAGATGGTTAAAAAACCAAAAAAAGACACCTCTCCACCAAAATCCGTGTCGCCCGATGCCGTGCGCCCCACCGTCGTGACGCAAGTGCCAGTGCGGGGCAAGTTGAAGAACAAATGATGCACGCATGGCTGGCGACTTGAACCCCTTGTAGAAGGTCGTCACTATGAACAGCGAAGAATCCTCCCCCGGCCAGGCGGCGACCGGCCAGCCGGGTAATCCGCTGCACGGCGTGACGCTTGAAACAGTCGTCACGGCGCTGGCCGACCATTACGGCTGGGAAGAACTTGGTAAGCGCATCGCTATCCGCTGCTTTGTGAGCGAACCCAGCGTGGCTTCCAGCTTGAAGTTTTTACGCAAGACGCCATGGGCCCGCGAAAAAGTCGAAGGTCTTTACCTTTTCATGCTGCGCGAGATACGCCGCACCAGCCCGCCGGTACACAACTTCCCACCGCCGCGTGCCTGAGTCGCCACCAGGCTTTACCACCCTGTATTCCGACGACAGCCTGCTGGTGCTCGACAAGCCCGCAGGCCTGCTGTCCGTACCCGGCCGCAGCGAGGACAAACAGGACTGCCTGAGCCGACGGGTGCAAGCCCACTACCCCGACGCACTGGTGGTTCATCGCCTCGACATGGCGACATCTGGCCTGATGCTGATGGCGCGCGGTGCCGGCATGCAACGCCAGCTGTCCGGCTTGTTTGAAATGCGGCAGGTTAAAAAACGTTATGCGGCCGTGGTGGCCGGGCACTTTGAAACTGCGGGTCTGGCGCCTGCAGATGAAGGCGGCTGGCGGCTGATTGATTTGCCAATAGCTGCAGACTGGCCCAACCGACCCTTGCGGGTCATCGACCTTGTCAACGGCAAACCCAGCCAGACCCGCTGGCGCATTCACAACGTCAACCAGGCAGCAGAAACCACCTGTGTGGACCTTGAACCTCTTACAGGCCGCTCACACCAGCTGCGCGTGCACATGAAGGCACTGGGCCATCCGATCCTGGGTGATGAGCTGTATGCCGCGGTCGCAGTGCCTGCAGATACCGGTGTCGGTCGGCTTTTGCTGCATGCCTGCCGGTTGTCATTCGTTCATCCGGCCACCGGCCAGCCCCTGCAATTTGAGAGTAAGCCGGACTTCACGCTTCAATAAATCTCGGGCACCACGATGTCCTGCCGTACCGGCATGCGTACGTAGTCGTCATGGCGCACGCGTTCCGGCAGCACGATGGCTGGATGTTCGGTCTCACCGTAGGGCATTTGCTCCAGCAGGTGATGTATACAGTTGAGCCGGGCTTTTTTCTTGTCGTCCGCCTGCACCACCCACCAGGGTGCTTCGGCGATGTGTGTGCGCTCAAGCATGACTTCTTTGGCACGCGTGTATTCTTCCCAGCGGCGCCGCGATTCGAGGTCCATCGGGCTGAGCTTCCACTGCTTGAGTGGGTCATGCATGCGCCCCAGAAAGCGCAAGTGCTGCTCCTCGTCCGAGATTGAAAACCAGTATTTGATGAGCTGAATGCCAGAGCGGGCCAGCATTTTTTCAAACTCTGGAACTGTGCGAAAGAACTCTTCGTATTGCTCATCGGTGCAAAAACCCATGACGCGTTCGACACCCGCGCGGTTGTACCAGCTGCGGTCAAACAGCACGATCTCACCGGCAGCAGGCAGGTGCGCAATGTAGCGCTGAAAGTACCATTGGGTGCGCTCGCGGTCATTGGGTGCAGGTAGCGCTGCAACGCGGCAGATGCGCGGGTTAAGACGCTGTGTGATGCGCTTGATAACGCCGCCTTTGCCTGCTGCATCGCGACCTTCAAACAAAATCACTACCTTGTGCCCGGTGCTGACCACCCAGTCCTGCAGCTTGACCAGCTCACCCTGCAGGCGAAACAATTCGCGGAAATACTGGCGACGGCTCTCGCGCTCCTGCTGCCTGCTTTCTCTGCTATCGCCGGGCACGTATTCACCGGTCATTTCAGCCACTGCGCGGTCTTCAAGCTCCATCTCCAGCTCTTCGTCGTAACTGTCGATCAGGTCATGGCGTATACGCCGCATCAACTCTTCGTCGCTTGAATTCAAGGGGTGTTCCTGAGCTATCGTAAAAGGATGCCCCAGAGCTTAGCGACGCAAGATGTCAGTGGTGTGAAAACTATAAGCGCACGATGCGCAACTGGCGCCTAGGCCTTCAGGAGGACCTGGTAAATCTGGTCCTTGATGTGGAGGCGCTTTTTCTTGAGAACTTCAAGTGCGTCGTCGCTGATTACCGCGCCGCCCAGCTCGTATTTTTTAATCGCATGGTCATCTTCATCGTATTCGGCAAACAGCTTTGCGAAGTACGTGTCTGTTTTTTTGAGCTGGCGCATCTTGTCCAGGTACTGTGGAAACTCGTGTGCCAGATCGTGGTTAAGCAAATCCATTTATAGAAACTCCTGAAAAATTAGCTATTCACGAACAATCATGACCGGCAAATGGGCATGCGACAAGACCTGTGCGGCCACGCTGCCCAGCACCAGTTTTTCGAGTCCCTTGCGGCCGTGCGAGCCCATCACGATCAGGTCAGCATTGACCGATTCGGCAGTCTCCATAATGGTTTTATAGATGACCTGGCCTTCAACAACCAAAGTTTTGACCGATAAGCCGGCGGCGTCAAAAAACTGCTTCGCCTGGGCCACCGCCAGGTTGGCTTCACTGGTTGCAGCGGTCATGTATTCGGACTGTCCATACGCAGCGTCCATACCGAGTCCGGCAAAAGCGTAGATGTCTATGACGCAAACCACGGTTACCGTACTTTCAAAAGCCCGCGCCATGGCGGCTGCCTTTTCAATGACCTGGCTGGAGATGGTCGAACCATCAACCGGAATCAGAATGCTTTTAAACATGATGCCTGCCTCTTTAAAGTGGGATCGAGCCCGCATGCCCGAACGCCCGAACAATGCACGTGCCTCATGGCTCGATTTTGACGCCCTTCCAGAATGCGATATGGCCCTTGATACTTTCAGCACCGGATTTCGGATCGGGGTAATACCAGGCGGCATCGGTGTTCATTTCACCGTTAACAAGCAGTGAGTAGTAGCTCGCCTGGCCCTTCCATGCACACATGGTGTGGTGGTTGCTGAAGGTGATGTAGTCGCGGTTGAGGGAGGTTTCGGGGAAGTAATGGTTGCCTTCAAGAACAACGGTGTCATCGCTTTGCGCAATCACTGCGCCCTGCCAAATTGCTTTCATGGGTAATCCTGAGGTGGTGTTGAAATAGGACAATTAATCTTCCCCAATGCTACGCCGCATTGGGGAAGCATTGGTCAAGATTTCCAACACCCGGGCGCCAAGCGCAGAAAAAGCAGACGAAACCCTAGCTGGTGGCGTTGGCCATACGCAGGTTGTGACCCTCAACAATCACCTTGCTACCAATGGCCGGCGCGGTGGAAATATCGAGGTTACGGTGCGAGCCGTCGGCCATTCGCACGCGTACGTCGTAAACGGTAACCTTCT
>JANYFF010000114.1 GCA_025362825.1 Polaromonas sp.
CTTTTACTACGCCCGCGACCCGTGGGGCAGCTTTGCCGAATACTCCTACGACATCGACTTTGTGCCCGCGTCGGAAGACTGGGTGTCCGGCGATTACCCGCCGGAAGACTCGTTCTACCTTTGGGGGCCGGCGGTGCCTGAATGGTTTGTCGTCAATACCGAGCAACCCGCGCTGACTGCCAGCGATGTCAGTCCGGTAGCTGTTCAAGCTGCATAAAATCCATCGCGCTATCTTTTCAATAGCTGGAGGCGCCCTAAATACGCGGGCCGCAGCACTAAAACACTGGTAAAAGGCGAAACATCAGCCCAATTCGTGCTGCCACAGCGCCCAAGCCCTGCCGGTTTGGCCATCATTGGCAGCTGCGGCCAGCGCCGCCTCGGTCTCATTGAGGTAGGTCACGGTGCCCAGCTTCATGGCTTCGGCCTGCAGCTTGGCGTTGGCCTCGGCATACACGGCCCGGTACACGGCCTGCTCCAGCGAGTTGCCGGCCACGGTGCTGCCATGCCCGCGCATCAGCACACAAGCGCAGTTGCCCATGGCTGCCGCCAACGCCTTACCAAGTGCAGCGTTGCGCACCAGCATGTCGCTGTCGCCGGCACTGTCACGTATCTCGAAACTGGCCGAGCCACTGCCCAGAAAGCCCGACATATGGAAGATGGGCCGCAAGCGCTGGCCCGTCACGCCAAAGGGAATCACGCTGGGCGAATGGCTGTGCACCACCGCCATGACCTCGGGCCGCGCGCGGTAGATTTCGCTATGGATAAAACGCTCCAAGTAGGGCGCACCCTGGGCCGGGTCCAGCGGATTCGCGTCGAGGTCAAAGCAGCCGATGTCCGCGGCCTCTACCAGCGCCGGCGCCCGGCTGCGCGACAGCAGAAAAACCCCCGCGTCACCTTGATGGCGCACGCTGACATGGCCAAAGCCATCCACCACGCCGCGCGAATACAGGATGCGGTTAGCCAACACCAGTTTTTCAACCTGTGCCGGGTCCATCCGGGGCAAGGCCTGGCCGCTCATGCTGCCGCCGGCAGGGGCGTAGCCTGTACGATTTGCAGCGTCCAGCCGCCTCCGCTGTCTGCCCACACGGCCAGGAAGCTGCTGGAAACCTGCTTGCGCACATCGCCGCGCAGCACCGTGGCTTTCATCCTTGCCGTTACCAGACCGGCCTGGCCCAGCAGCCTGAACTCGGGTTCAATGAATTCCAGCACCTCGTAGCGCAGGGCGCCGCTGGCCAGCTGGTCAAGATAACCCTGCTTGCTGTCCTTGACGCCACTTGAATGGACGTAGTCAAGCGAATCTGAAAACAGCACTGCCAACGCTGCGGTATCGCCTGCCAGCATGGCCAGACGTCTGGCCTCCTCGGCGGCGCGCAGGCTTGCCAGTTGCGGGTTCTGCTCAATAGTTGCGTTCATGGCGTTCAATACCTTGTTGAATCGGCGGCGATGGAGTTGACCAGCACGCCAACCTTACTCACTTCAATTTCAACCTTGTCACCTGGCTTCATCCACACCGGCGGAACGCGCTTGGCGCCGACACCACCGGGCGTTCCTGTCACGATCACGTCGCCAGGCTGTAGGGAGGTGAAGGTCGAGATGTATTCAATCAGCACCGGAATACTGAAGATCATCGACGTGGTCGTGGTGTGCTGCATGACTTCGCCATTCAGGCGCGTTTCCAGCGTAAGTTCCTCGCCATCGGCAATCTCATCGCGCGTCACCAGCCACGGGCCAAAGGCGCCGGTGGCGGTGAAGTTTTTGCCGGCGGTGAACTGTATGGTGTGCTTTTGCCAGTCGCGCACCGAACCTTCGTTGTAAGCGCTGTAGCCGGCTACATAGCTCCATGCATCTGCTTCGGCAATGCGGCGCCCGGCCTTGCCGATGACGATGGCGATCTCGCCTTCGTAGTCCAGATTTGTGGACTCTGCAGGTAGCAGGATGGGCTGGTCATGGCCGACCTGCGACTCAGCCACGCGCATGAACAGCAAGGGGTGCTGCGTCTTGTCACGCTGGGTTTCGATGCGGTGGGCTTCGTAGTTGTGGCCCACGCAAAAGATCTTGCCGGGCGCCGGAATCACCGGCAAAAACGTGATGTCTGCCAGTGCAATGGCCGCCCCACTTGCCGCCGCTGCGATGTCATGCAGCTTGCCGGCCTGCAGGGCGCTGAGCAGTGTGGGGTATTCGGCACTTTGCAGCGGCGTCACCGACGTGCCCTTGACAACGCCCCATGAAGCCTTGCCCTGGTGTGTGAAGCTGATGATTTTCATGTTGTCTTTCGTTATAAAAATTCAGGAAGAAAGATTGGGGCTGGCATAGTACGCCAGCAGGCGCTGCACGCGCGCCCAGCTGTCCGGGTTGTGATTATCGACATATGCAAGCACGTAGCGGTCAGGTCGCAGCAATACAGCATCCGCGCCGGCGCTGCGAATGATTTTTTCAAGCACGCCAGTACAGTCCTGCAGCACGGCATCGGGCGCTGCGGCACCGCCTAACCCAGCAATCATTCGAGGCAGGAAATCCTCGCTTTTCGCTACCACCGCCAGGTGTTTGCAATCTAGTCCGGCAGCACGCAAATCGTCCAGCACGCCGCCAGCACGGCTTGAAGGCAGCGTCAGCAGCGCAAAGCCCTGCCCCAGCAGCTCGTCCAGCTTGACCTGCGCACCCCCCGGCAGCTCGACCATAGGCTGCGGCAGCAGCTGGCCCGCGGCCACCAGCGCATCGGCTGCTTCACCGCCGGCAAAAAAACCTTCATAAAACCGCGGTTTGGGCTTGAACTTCAGTTGCAGCACATAGTCACGCACGGGCCGGTACAGGCTGGCTACACGCAATGCGCCCTGGGTCAGCATCGCTGCCAGCCGTGATTTGGGCTGCATGAAGGTGCCTATGCGCACCGCCATCTGTATCAATGACCAGGCATGTGGTTTACGCTCGGTCTCATAGCTGTCAAGCAGCGATGCCGGCATCTGCCCCTTGACGACCGCAGCCAGCTTCCACGCCAGGTTGGCAGCATCGCGCACGCCGCTGTTCATGCCCTGCCCTGCAAATGGCGGCGTCAGGTGCGCGGCATCGCCAGCTAAAAACACCCGTCCCGAACGCCAGCTTTCTGCTACCCGTGCATGAAAGGCGTAGACCACCTTGCGGGCGATTTCAAGCCCTGCATCGAGCGGCTCGCGGTCACGGATCAGGCCGCGCAGAAATGTTTCGTCCAGCAGCTTTTCAGGGTCTTCGCCTTCGAGCAGCATGAACTCATAGCGCAGCGTGCCCTCGGGGCCAGGCAGGCGTATGGCCGGGCGCGCCGGGTCGCAGTAGGTGCGCGTGTGGCGAAAGGCCGATGTGCGGTTGAGCAAATCAACGATCAGCCATTTCTCGTCATAAGTGCTGCCGGTGAGCTTGATGCCCAGCTGTTCACGCACCGGGCTGCGGCCACCGTCGCAGGCAATCAGCCAGTTGCAGCTGATGCGCTTGGTCGCATCGCCGTGACGCAACTCGAGGTGCACCTTTTCACCTTTGATGCCTTCATCACGAAAGCTCACCAGTTCATGGCCAAACCAGATGGCCGCATCGCCAAAGCGCTGCAGGCCGTCGCGCAGCTGGCCGACCAGCACCTGCTGGCGAAAGGCGTTGCGTTTGGGGAAGCCGTTTTCCATCGCGCTGGGTTCAATCCGTGCGAACTCGCGGTTCCGCCAGGAGTAGTAATGCACGCCGTAACCCTGCACGATGTTAGGCAGCACTGCGTCAATCAGTCCGGCGGCCTGGGTGGTGCGCAGGCTTTCATCGTCAATCGTCACGGCACGCGGCTCGCCGACCGTGTTGGTGCTGCGCTCGATCACAAGGGCTGCAATACCCTGCATGCCCAGCAGGTTGGCCAGCATCAGGCCGGTCGGGCCGGCGCCGACAATCACCACCGGAACATGCAGATCGCCTGCGGTTAAAACGGAAACTGCAGGTAGCGCAGCTGTGTTTTGGGTGTTCATCGAGTATCCGTTTTCTTGCTGGCGCGCGCCTTGACACGCTGGTCCTGAAGCCGGCCTTCAATGCGGCCGGCAACGCTTTGCAGCCGGGCAAGCGTGGTTTTACTGATAGCAGGCGTCAGCGCCTGTGCGGGCATCACAATGCTCAGGCTTCCGAGCAGGTGTTCTCCATCGCGCAGCGCCACGGCAAAGCCCGTGGCATCAAGATCAACCTCACCCGCAGTGATGTAGTGGCCGTCTTCGCGGATGCCGGCCAGCACCTTGCCAAGCTGCGCAAAATCATCGGGGAAGCCTGCGTCCACCATCGCCTGCCGGTCTGCCGCCCATAACTGCTTGAGCTGGCGCAGCGGAAGATAGGCCAGGATGATCTTGGACGTCGCCCCGCGGTACAGCGGCATGGCGCGGCCACGCTCATAGCTCACCGACAGACCCGGGTTGCGGCCTTTGACCTGGTGAATGCACATCACCTTGCTGCCATGAAAGCGGCAGAGCAGCACGGTGCCGCCGGTGTCTTCAGACAGGCGCCCGAGCAGCTCTTCAGCGGCCTGCAGCAAAGGGTCGGCCAGTCGAATCTGGCGGTCCAGCTCCACCACCAGCGGCCCGAGCACATAGCCCCGGTCGGCCACCCTTTCGAGCATGCCCGCCTTGGCGAGCAGCCCGAGGTCGCGGTAGATGCTGGCACGCGACACGCCAAGCTCTCCCATCAGCCATTCAGGCGTGATGACCGGCCTGTCCAGCCTGAACAGGCCCAGGATCCGCAACATGCGTTCTGTGGCAGCCATGGTTAATTTCCGCTCAGCTGCGCAAAATGGCTTTACCCCACAAATTGAGCGTGCGCTCTTCATGCGCCCACAGGCCGGCCTCACGCCCAGGCGCGCAATGCTCGATTTCGGCAGAGATTTCAGCCAGGTTGCCGTCCGGATCACGGACCATGAAAAACACGTCGTTGCCCGGACCGTGGCGGCCTATGCCCCAGACAATGGGCTCCCTGATGGTACCCATGTGGTCGCCCCAGACACGCATACTGTGCCAGTCGGGCGCCTCAAACGACTGGTGGTCAAAACAGCTGATGGGCGCAAAAAAGAGCGCCAGCGCGTGGTGCAGCTTGTCGGTGCGTAAAAAGCAGGCCCGCAGGTTGCCTTCAGGGTCGCGCACTGCATCCGACAGCACAAAGCCCAGTTGCTCCGTGTAAAAAGCCAGCATGGCCGGCAGATTGGGCGTGCGCAGCGCAAAGTGTTGCAGGGTGGCCGGCGGCAGGGTCGGGTTCTGGCTGGCGACGTCAGCCGTCATCGGCGGCGTGAACACCATCAGGTTACCGTCAGGATCTTTCAGGCCAAGCGATCCGGCAGGCCCAGCAAAGCCTGCCGGTAGCGCAGTCAAGGCCAGGCCATCAACCCGCGCCACAAAGTCTTGCCAGACGGCATCTGCGTGCAGGGCAAACTGCGCGTAGCAAAGCTGGTTGACCGGCCCTTCGGATATCTGCAGCACGCGGCCCGGGCCGCGGCAACGGTAACCACCGGGCGCAGCCTCCTGCGTCATGCCGTAGGTGGTGCCATAAAACCTGGCGGCGGCCAGCGGGTCGGGTGAAAAGATGTGAAGGCAATGAAGCGCGGCTTGCAGTTCCATGGGACGGCTTTGGTGATGAATCAGTGCCGCCACTGTCGCGCCGGGGCGTGGAACTGTCAAATGAAAATCTCAAACATTGAGATTTATAGCCTTAAATACTCCTTGCGAAAAATGCCGGATTTGAGACTATTTGCTATTATTTCTATAGCAAACTGTGGAGGTAATGCGGGGGCCTGGGGCCTTTTTCATGCCTAAATCGTCAAAATCAGGCGAGATTTGACGAAATCAGAGTGAAATGTCGGTCGATAGGCCCGCCAGCGCTGACTCGCAGGCACTGGTGAAAATAATGGCCGCGTGCTCCAGTGTCGGCATATCGGCTGGTGTGTACTGCATGCGCAGGTAAGCCTTGCCGCGCAGCAGCATCAGGATGAAGGGAGTCTGCGCATCGGGTGCCGGCTCAGGCCACG
>JANYFF010000196.1 GCA_025362825.1 Polaromonas sp.
CCCGGTGACTTGCTGGTGTTTAACGACACCAAGGTGGTCAAGGCGCGGCTGTTTGGGCAAAAGGCTAGCGGCGGTCGGCTGGAGCTGTTGATTGAGCGGGTGCTGTCGCCCAATGCCAACTCTGGCCACGAAGTTGCGGCACACATGAAGGTCAGCAAAAAGCCCCTGCCCGGCGCGGTGATGCATATGGACGGCGGTTTCACCGCGACCTTGCTGAGCCGCTGGCCAAACGCCGATGGCCCGCTCTACCGCTTCCGACTCAGCAGCGACCCCTATGCGCTGATGGCGGCGCACGGCCACGTGCCGCTGCCGCCCTACATCACCCACACCGATTCGGCCGACGACGAGCAGCGCTACCAGACTGTTTTCGCGCGGGCGCCCGGCGCTGTGGCTGCACCGACGGCGGCGCTGCACTTTGACGAAGCCGTGCTGGCGCAGCTGGAAGCACGCGGCGTTCAGCGCGCCAGCGTCACGCTGCATGTGGGCGCAGGCACGTTTCAGCCGGTCAAGGCAGAGAACATTGCAGACCATGTGATGCACTTTGAACGCTTTGAAGTACCTGCGGCTACCAGCCACGCAATTGCCGACTGCAAGGCGCGGGGTGGCCGGGTGGTCGCTGTCGGGACCACCACGGTACGGGCGCTGGAGTCACTTGCCAAATTCGGCCCTTCCTGCAACGACACCAACATCTTCATAACGCCCGGCTTTGAGTTTTTGGCAGTGGATTTGCTGCTGACCAACTTTCATTTGCCGAAGAGCACCCTGATGATGCTGGTCAGCGCCTTTGCAGGCTATGAGCACATCATGGCCCTTTACAGCCACGCGATTGCGCAGCGCTACCGCTTCTTCAGTTATGGGGATTCGATGCTATTGCGGCGGCTTTTCTTATCGACGTAAAACTGGTTGAACGATACAATGATCGATATGAAAAACAACGTTGTTACGGTTTCTTCGAAATACCAGGTTGTGATTCCGCAGGCGGTACGCGAGAGCGCGCGCATAAAGCCTGGGTCAAAAATGATGGTGATCGACTACGGTGGCATTATCCGGTTGCTTCCAGTCATGGCGCCCCAGGCCTACCGCGGTATTGCACGCGGTATGGACACGACCATCGTCGATGATCCGGAGCGCTTTTGACGCCCGCTCTGCCGCGTTCGCGCAAAACGTCGCATATTGTTCTCGACTCTTCCTGCTGGCTTGAGTATTTTGCTGAAACGCCCTACGCCGCGCGCTTTGACGCTGTCATTGCGAACCCGCAAGCGCTGATCGTCCCTGTCATCACTATTTATGAGGTCGTCAAAAAAACTGCGCGTGAACGCGGCGAAGAGCTTGCCAGCATCGCATTGACCCTGATGCAGCAAGGAAAGATTGTCGATATGGATCTCAATCTGGCATTGGGGGCTACCGCCTACAACTTGCCGCTCGCAGACAGCTTGATTTACGCAACAGCTCAAGCGCATGGCGCAACGCTGTGGACGCAGGACCAGCACTTTGAAGGTCTACCTGGCGTTAAATACTTTCCTAAAAACTGATGCTGAAATTTGACCTGCTCAAGACCGACGGCCATGCGCGCCGAGGCACACTGACTCTGAACCACGGGGTGGTGCAAACCCCCATCTTCATGCCCGTTGGCACCTATGGCACCGTCAAGGGCGTGATGCCGCGGTCGCTGCATGACATGGGTGCACAAATCATTCTGGGCAACACCTTTCACCTGTGGATGCGGCCCGGCCTGGATGTCGTGCAGCAATTTGGCGGCCTGCACCGGTTTGAAGCCTGGGACAAACCCATACTGACCGACAGCGGCGGCTTTCAGGTCTGGTCGCTGGGCGGCACGGACGGTAAGGGCCGCAAGATTTCAGAAGAAGGCGTTAAGTTCTCGTCTCCCGTCAACGGCGACAAGCTGTTTCTGACACCTGAAATATCGATGCAGATCCAAACCATCCTGAACAGCGACATCGTCATGCAGTTTGACGAATGCACGCCCTATGACACCGCGGGGCATATCACGACAGAAGGCGAAGCGCGCACGTCGATGGAGCTCAGCAAACGCTGGGCCAGCCGCTGCATGTCAGAATTTGCAAAACTCGAAAACCCCACCGCGCTGTTTGGCATCGTGCAGGGCGGCATGTTTGAAAACCTGCGCCAGGAATCGCTTGAAGCACTGGTCGAACTGGACCTGCCCGGCTACGCCATCGGCGGCGTCAGCGTTGGCGAGCCCAAGGAAGAAATGCAGCGCATCATGGCGCACACCCCGCACCGCCTGCCTGACAACAAGCCGCGCTACCTGATGGGTGTGGGCACGCCGGAAGACCTGATCGAGGGGGTGGCAGCAGGCGTTG
>JANYFF010000203.1 GCA_025362825.1 Polaromonas sp.
GGACTCGAACACCGGGCTGGTGATTTGGCCATGTGCGTCGACCAGCCTGAGGCCGGGTTGATGGTCAATACGGCCAATTCTGGTGACCGGTGTATGGCTGCTGCTGGCGGCCAGCATTACAGCCTCACGTGCTGAAACGGGGGCTGTAAAGGCCAATTCATAGTCGTCACCGCCTGCCAGAACGTATTCAAGCTGCTTTTGGGGGTCAAAAGTGGCCGTAGCCCCCGGTTTTCGGTTGCCTGCAGCTATCAAATTAATAGTAACGGAGGTCTCAAGCGTGGCACCCGTTCCGGACGCCGTCAGGATATGCCCCAGGTCGCCCGCCAGGCCGTCGCTGATGTCGATGGCGGCCGTGGCGATGCCGCGTAGGGCCTGGCCCAGTGCCACGCGCGGTGTAGGCTGCTCCAGCCGGATGCGGGCGCGTGCCAGCGACTCTGCGGCTGCAGAGGAGGCTGGCTGGCGTAGCAGGTCTAGCGCCAGCCGCGCATCGCCCAGCGTACCGCTGACATAGATATCATCACCCGCCTGTGCGCCGGAGCGCAGCAAGGCCTGGCCGCGCGGCACCTCGCCAAACACGGTGATACAGATATTCAATGGACCCTTTGTCGTGTCTCCGCCAATCAGTTCGCAGTGGTGCGCGTCGGCCAGCGCCCACAGGCCGGCAGAAAACCCCTGCAGCCACGCTTCATCAACCCGTGGCAATGCGAGCGCCAAAGTGAAGGCCAGAGGCGCCGCGCCGCAGGCGGCCAGGTCGCTGAGGTTGACGGCCAGCGCCTTGTGCCCCAGGAAGGCCGGGTTCACATCGCTGAAAAAATGCCGGCCTTCCACCAGCATGTCGCTCGACACGGCCAGTTGCATGCCGGGTAGCGGCTGCAACAGCGCGCAATCGTCGCCAACGCCCAGCACAGCACGCTTGGTGGGCCGCGTGAAATAGCGTGCAATCAGGTCGAATTCACCAAGGGGCTTGCTCATGACGCCAGAGCATACAGGCTGGCGCGGCCGCGGCGTGCGATACCAAGTCTCAGTGTCGCAGTGTATGCGCCATGCCGCCGCGAAAGCGCTGTGCGGCCTGGCGTATGACTTCGGCCAGCAGCGCTTCATCGGCCTGGCGCTCGCGCAACCAGCGGGCGTCGTTCTCGCCGCGGTCGACGCTGCTTTGAAGAATGTTGATGAAAGCGCCGGCGCCAAGTGCTTTGGCGTGCGGTTCTATCTGGTGTAGGGTGTGCAGGATGTGCTCCCTCAGCGGCATATGCTGGCTGGTGGCGGGGTCTACATACACGGCATCCAGGCCAAACCGGCACGCCTGGAATCGGTTGTAGGTATAGACAAGGTAGTCGTCTTCCGTGGGCATGAAGGGCTGGTCGTGCATAAACCAGGCGGCCAGCGCCTGTACAAAGCCCGACAGCGCGGCAGCACGTTCGACGGTCAGCGGTGTGTCGAAAACCCGGATCTCGATGGTGCCGAACTCCGGCTTGGGCCGGATGTCCCAGTAAAAATCTTTCATGCTCTTGACGACGCCGGTGCGCGTCATCTTGTCGAAGTAGACTGTGAAATCATCCCAGGTCAGCGCAAAGGGCGCACGACCAGACAGCGGAAATGCAAACACCGAATTGAGTCGCGCAGAATCAAATTCGGTGTCCTGTCCCTGCACATAGGGCGATGAGGCCGACAGCGCAATGAAGTGCGGAATGTAGCGTGCCATGCGGTGTAGCGTCAGCAATGCGGTGTCGGCGTCGGGGCAGCCAACATGCACGTGCTGGCCAAAGATGGTGAACTGCTTGGTCAGGTAGCCATATAGCTCTGACAGTTCGCGAAAGCGTGGCTTGTCATAGATTCGCCTTTCATGCCATTGCTGGAAGGGGTGCGTGCCGCCGCCAACGATGGCGATGTTGAGCTTGTCGGCGCTTTTGACCAGCGCGTCGCGGATTTGTGAAAGCTGGGCAAGCACCTCGGCCGGCGACTGGCAAACATCAGTGGAGATTTCGATCATGCTCGACGTCATCTCGGGCACCACAGCGCCGGGAAGGGGTGTCTTTGCCATCAGGCGCAGCATGTCTTCTGCATAGGGCGCAAGGTCGTAATCGTGGGTATTGACCAGTTGCAACTCCAGCTCGACACCTAGCGACAGTGCTGCAGATTTCTGGAAGGGCTCAAGATTCATTGGTTACTTCTCTGCCGGTAGCGCGGGGACGCAGTGCCCAGGGTTTTGAGCTTTCCCGCGCGCGGTAAATTGCTACGGTGGCCAGCACGGCGCCCAGCACTTCCATCAGCAGAATGGCGGGCAAAGCGACGCCTGCAATCAGCCGCCCCTGCACAGGTGATGCGCTGACGAACTGCGACGTCAGCAGCAGCGCAACTGAAGACATGGGCGACATGGCGCAGCCTACCCACAGCGCTTGTCGCCAACTGGTGCCGCTGCCGGTATTGCCCAGCGCGACGCCGGCGATTTTTGCAAGCACGCGTGCGGCAATCAATACCAGCACCAGACCAGCGACAGGGCCGGCCCAGGGGGCCTGCGCTGCAACAACCGACACCAATACAAACATCAGCATCGTGAGCATGCTGGAGGCCGTGCCCATTTGACGTGGCCAGGACCATGGGCGCGGGTTCAGCTGCTTGAGCAGGATGCCGCCCAGTAGCGCGGCCAGCGGCGCGGAACCGCCGAAATGCGCGGCCAGTGCAGCCCCTGCAGCAATCAGTGCCAGCAACAGGATGGCGGTGTTCTCGCTGGTCGGGCTCATGACGCGCAGCGCAGTGCGCAGCGTCAGGGCGAGCACGGCACCAACAACGACCGACAGGCCCAGCACGACCAGCACGGGGTAAAAGGTTTCATTCAGGCTCAAGCCGGGCAATCCGGAGTTGCCGCGGCGCATCATGCCGGCGCTCGCGCTGCAAAGCGTCAGCGCATACAGCGTGCTCATGGTGGA
>JANYFF010000238.1 GCA_025362825.1 Polaromonas sp.
TACGCCTAAGTTTGCTGAGGGTTCCCACGTCTATCACTCCTGTACCCCTGCTAAAAAATAAGCAGGATATGTGGATAACGTGGCTCAGTTTTCGACTGGAATTCTTGCTAAATTGGCCCAGAGTTCATTTGGAATCAACAATGGAGGGTTCGAGCGCGCTCGCCTTGACGGTCTGGATGCCGGTGACGGTTTCGACAAGCAGGGCCTGGTTTTCTGCTCCACGGGCGAATTTGGCATCCAGGCGCTGGCGCAGGATGGGAACCACTGCGATGCTGATGGCGGCATACAGCGGCAGGCTGACCAGCACGATCAAGGTCAGCGGCACGCTGTAGAACAGCATGATGGCGATGAAGACCACGGAGAAGAAGACATCGAGCAGCACCGTGAGGGCATTGCCAGTCAGAAAGCTGCGGATGTTCTCCAGCTCACGTACGCGGGCAATCGAATCACCGACACGGCGCGCCTGGAAGTAGGCCAGCGGCAGCTGCAGCAAGTGGCGAAACAGGCGTGCGCCCAGTTCGACGTCAATACGACTGGTGGTGTGGCTAAAAATATAGGAGCGCAAGCCGTTGAGCAGACTCTCGAAGATGACGACGACCAGCAAGCCAATCACCAGAACGTCGAGGGTGGTCATGCCTTTGTGCACCAGCACCTTGTCCATGACAACCTGGAAGAACAAGGGGCTGACCAGCGCGAAAAGTTGCAGCATGAAGCTGATCAGCAAGACTTCGCTCAAAAGCTTGCGGTATTTGATGAGGCTGGGAATGAACCAGGAGAAGTCGAACTTGGTCAGGCTTCCGGCCAGGCTGGCCCGGCTGGTGATCAGGATGAGCTCGCCCGTCCATTGCCGGCTGAAGACGTCCATGCTTTCTATGGTGGGGCGGCTGACTGCAAGCCCTGGATCTTGCAAGAGCACACGTTCGCCGTTGGTCTGGGCGAGGATGACAGTGCGAACGGCTCCGTCAGGGCTACGCACTTGCGCCAGTGCCGGCAAAGGCGTTAGCGCTAGGCGATCTGCCGTGGTAGTGCTGAGTTTGGCTTTGAGGCCGAGGTGTTTGGCTGCTCGGAGCAGGTCTTGCGTGCCGATTTCCGCAGAAGGCGACAAACCGAGTTGATGCGCCAGATTTGCAGGATCCGCGGCAACCTGGTGAAAGCGCGCAATGGCACACAAGGCTACCAAGCCCGCCCAACCTGCATCATGTTTAGCACCTTCGCCTTCTTGCGTGACGTTTTGGTCCAGTCGTGAACTGTCGGCGGCTTGTGCAGCCGGCTTTTTTTCTTCCCTCATCAGCCCCCCTGATTCGCCCTGTCGTTTTATTTGTGTGTGGAATGTAATGGATGGTTGGCGAATTGAGAATCACCAATCTGCAGATGAGTCGCGATAAATTGTTGGAATAGCCTGAAATCCAAGCGGCAAACTTCATTTAAAGGAATTTGAAACTTCAAGAACCCGCGAAATTCTCGTGTGCTAAACGTCAGTCAAAAGGTTTCGCCAGAGGGGAAATCCAAAGTGCACACGCAAATCTGGCGTTTGGAGTGGAGTAAAAATCGTCCCCTGCTATTTCTGTCAGGGAGGAGATACCCTGAAGTGGCGTTTTAGCGACGTTACAAAATGCTCGAAAACAGGTGGCATGCCAACCAACTATCGTGTGATGCCGCGAGTCGAATGTATCGCCCAAAGCAGGAACGCGCCTTCGTTTCTGCGGGGCTGGTTTAACAACCATTAAGCACCCACCAGAAATGACGAAGCCCCTGATCCGTCGAGAATCAAGGGCTTATGCGTTGTGGTGGTGTAGTTGCCACAGTTCTCGAACCACCCCCTGAAAGCCTTTCGCGCCTGTGCGGAGACGGTGGGCGCTGTCCAGACCTAATCAAACACCGCGCTGGTTCGACTCCCCCGCGCGCGACCGAACCTGATCTGGATCCACGCTCAAGACTTTTCAAGCGGGCGACATCCCGGGACTTTATCAAACGCAATGCGCACCTCATGCCTGACGGGACGGCCTCTGCCGTGGCGCACTCGGCACATCTCCTGCCAGGCGCCGCATTTCCGCGAGCCGTTGATAGGTGACCATGGTCGTCTTCAGTATCTTGGTCATGGCCTTCACGGCTGCTTCCTCGTCGCGCGCTTCGAGGGCGGTCACAAGGGCCCACCGATCGCGGAACAACGAAGGCGCGGGGTCGGATCCGACCTCCCTGATGAGATTGCGCAGCGCATCGGTGAGTCCACGCGACACCATCACGGCCACTTGATTGCGCGTTGCCTGCGCGAGCAGGTGATGGAATTCGATGTTGACGGCGATGCGCTCCGCAGCGAGTCCCGCATTGTGTAGCCGCTCACCTTCTGCCACGTTCTCACGCAGCAAGTGCAGATCGGCAGCAGTGGCCCGCGCGCAAGCGGCCCGTACCAGGGCCGTCTGGATCCATTGCCGCGCTTCGAAAAGTTCCTCGACGGACACGCTTCCCAGCCTCAGCAGATCGGACATGCTGTCCGATACAAGGCTGGCGCGGCCTGACGAGACGAACGCGCCGCCTGTGTTTCCCTTGCGCAGGACGACCAGGCCTTTGGCTTCGAGCACCCGCAACGCTTCGCGAAGCGCGGGGCGGCCGACACCCAGGACTTGCGAGAGTTCCCGCTCGGGAGGGAGGCGATCGCCGGACTTGAGGCTCCCGTCGAAAAGCATGGCCCGCACCTGGGCAACAACCTCCTCGAAAGTGCCGGCGGGTCTGGATGAGCTTGAATTCGGACTGCGTGGTAGCCATGATGAATGGTAAGTCCAAAGGGGATGGTCTGGGATTGCGTCCTACCAGATCTCATTGCATAATGGTAAGACCAAAGAGCATGCATGCTTGCTTCTTCACCTGGACCCCTTCCCGATGCCTACCAGAGAACCGATCCGTTGCGACGTCGCCATCATCGGCGGCGGAATTTCCGGAATGATTGCCGCCGTCCGCGCGAGCCAGGGCGGGCGCAGTGCCGTCGTATTCGAAAAGTCGCCGGACGCACGTTACGTGTGCAACTCCCGGCTCACTGCCGGCATCTGGCACTGCTGCCTGACCGACGTGATGGATGACCCTCGCGTCCTGGAAGAGCGGATCATGGAAACGACCGGAAGGAAGGCCCGACCGGATCTCGCAAGGGCCGTCGCCCGGGATGGCCTGCGCGTCGTCCGCTGGATGCAGAACGCGGGAATCCGGTTCATCAAGGGGCCGTACGACTACCAGAGTTTCATGCTGTCGCCACCCACGATCACGCCCCAGGGCCGGCAGTGGGAGGGACGCGGCGGTGACGTCATGCTGCGCACCCTCGAGGCCGAACTCGAGCGAAATGGGGGCAAAGTGCTGCGCGGGCACCGTGCCACGAAACTGCTGAAGGAGGGCGACGCGGTCTGCGGCTTTGCTGGCGAGGATGACGGCGGGCAGTCCTTCACCGTGCTGTCTTCTGCAGTCGTGATTGCCGATGGCGGCTTCCAGGCGAACAACGAGCTCACTCGTGGCCCCATCTCGCCGCAACCCGAGCGCGTGTTCCAGCGCAACGCGCGAACCGGCATGGGCGACGGCATGACCATGGCCGTCGAGGCGGGGGCCGCGCTGTCGGACCTGCGCGGCTTTTACGGTCATGTGCTTTCGAAGGACGCGTTCGGCAACGACAAGCTCTGGCCGTACAACTGGCTCGACTACATCCTGGCGGCGGGCATCGTGGTCGGCGCCGATGGCAAACGATTCTCGGACGAGGGCTTGGGTGGCGTGGACATGGCCAATGCGATCGCGGCGTCTGACGATCCATCGGACAAGGTCGTGATCGCCGACAGCCGCATCTGGGAGGAACGAGGCACCTTCGGCTTGTTGCCGCCCAATCCCAGGCTGCTGGATGCGGGCGCCACCGTGTACAAGGCCGACACCCTTGAAGATCTGGCCAGGCAGTGCGAGGTCGATCCCGAATCACTTGCCGCGGAAGTGCGGCGCTACAACGCCGCGGTCGCAAGCGGCCAGGCGAGCGCACTTGAGCCCGCGCGTACTGCCGGCAAGTTCCAGCCGTACCCGATCGAACGCGCACCGTTCATGGCCTTTCCCGCGTGTGCCGGCATCACGTACACCATGGGCGGAATCTCCATCAACGCCGACGCGCAAGTGCTCACCGCAACGGGGAATCCCATTCCCGGCCTTTACGCGGTGGGCTGCGCGACCGGCGGCCTGGAGGGCGGCGAGAAAAAAGGTTATGTCGGTGGCCTGGTGAAATCCAGCGTCACAGGCCTTCGCGCCGCCGAACACATCCTCAATCAGTCCGTGACGCTAGCTTAAAGGAGTCCAGGATGCCCAAGACCTACCCCGCAGTTCAGCTCGTGGCCCGCCACGGACGCCAACTTGCGATCGCCGTTAGCGCGGTGATCGCGATCGCTTCCGTCACTGCACTCCTCTTCCAAGGCGCCGTGATAGTCGCCATCGCCGGGCTCGTGGCGGCCGTGGCAGTCTGGGGATTCCTCCGCCTGCTCGCGGAGATGGTCGAAGTGGTGGCGGAAACGCTGCTGCCTCGCTGAGCAAAGCAAAAACCGGCGTCAACACATCCACCTCGTCAAGGAGATAACCATTGAGAAAGTTCATCGTATTTGCCGCCCTCCTTGCGAGTGCACTGTGCGCTTCGGCGCAGACCTGGCCATCCCGGCCCGTGAAGCTGATCGTGGGTTTCGCTGCGGGCGGGCCGACCGATCTCGTCGCTCGGGTGATCGCGCAGCGGTTGTCGCAACAGACCGGACAGCCTTTCGTGGTCGAGAACCGGCCGGGCGCGAACGGCGCTGTGGGAACCAAGGAAGTGATCGGATCTCCCGCTGACGGCTATACGCTCCTCATTGGCACCAGCGGCGCGCTCACTGTCAGCCCTTCGCTGCTCAAGCAGATGCCGTACGAACCCTTGCGAGACCTGACGCCGGTGGCGATGCTCGCGGG
Organism: Polaromonas sp.; assembly: GCA_025362825.1. GTDB lineage: Bacteria > Pseudomonadota > Gammaproteobacteria > Burkholderiales > Burkholderiaceae_C > Polaromonas. The sequence continues at coordinate 4,945 of JANYFF010000238.1, forward strand.
CTACCCGTACGTGATGGTCGTTGATCCAGCCGCGCCCATTAAAGACGTGCGCGAACTGGTCGCCTATGCGAAGGCGAATCCGGACAAAGGGTCGTTTTCCTCTGCCGGGACCGGTTCGGTGAACCATCTCGCAGGGGAGTGGTTCGCCTCGGTTGCGAAGTTGAACCTCACCCACGTTCCATACAAAGGGGACGCACCTGCTCTTGCCGACCTGATGACGGGCCGCCTGCTGTTCGGCTTCAACACGATCACGACCTCCATGCCGCAAGTGCGCGCGGGCAAGCTGCGCGCCATTGCGGTCACAAGCGAAAAGCGCACCGACCTCGCACCCGGCATCCCGACACTGATTGAGCAAGGCTATCCGGGCTTCGTCGTTGAGCCCTGGAACGGCCTCTTCGGTCCGGCGAAGATGCCCAAGGAAGTCGTCGATCGCATAAACTCAGTGCTCGGCACGGTGCTCGCCGATCCGGCGGTGAAGGCGAAGATCCTGGAGACCGGTCAGTACGCCATCGTCGAAACGCCGGACGAGATGCGCAAGCGGATGGAGCAGCAGACGGCGCGCTGGCGAGAAATCGCGCGCGCCGCGAAAGTCCAGCCGGAATAGGCAATGGCGCAGCAAGTCACGGGAGATGCGGCAGGACTCCTGCGCCATCTCGCGAAATTCGCCTGCAGCACGTACTTGGGCGCCCCGCCGGAGGTACGGAAGCAGGCGGGCCTGAGCATCCTCGATACCGTCGGGTGCATGGTGGCGGGCAGCACCGCGCCTGAGACGCGCAGTTTGCTTCAGGCCGAACTCGAGTCATCGGCGGGCGAAGGGCGCGCATCCGTCTGCAGGTACGCGCGAAAGCTTTCCCCCGCAGCCGCTGCACGCGTGAACGGCTACGCCGGTGATCTCTTCGAGCTGAACGATCTCACGGGTGGTCACGCGAGCATCGCGGTCGTGACCGCGGCGTTGGCCGTTGCGGAGGCCCGTGGCAGGACCGGCGCCCAGCTGGTGGACAGCGTTGTCGCCGGCATCGAGGTGACGAGCCGGGTGTATGCCGCCTACTACCCGACCATGAAGCCGTATGACGACGTGGGCATCGCGCCGCCGGGGATTCCCTCCACCATCGGAACTGCAGCGGCTATCTCGCGGCTGTACGGCCTGGGAGAGGAGCAGACTGCCAATGCGCTTGCCATTGCGGGCGCACTCGCAGGCTGGTGTCCTGCGGAAGTGATCTTCGGCGATGGGGGCACGATCAAGCCGGCATTGTTCGGGTCGTGGCCGGCAACGGTCGCCATTCAGGCCGTGGCCTATGCACTTGCGGGCCTGACGGGGCCGCAGGCTCTGCTGGAAAGCCGCATCGGGCTGTATGCGACCCTGGCCAGGAGCTTCGACGCGGGCGCCATCCTGAACCCGGCGCGCTGGCATCTCGCCGCGCCCAGGCGCAAGCGCCATGCGTGCTGCGGCTACATTCATTCCGCGCTCGACGCGGTGGTCGCGCTGCGCGCGGACGGAACGCGACTCGAAGATGCGGCAGTGATCGAGGTCCGCATGCCGTCGTACATCATTCCGGGGATCGCGAAAGACGGTCCGCCCGTGTCGTCCAACGCCGCGCGTTTCCACGCCGAGTACTGCATCGCGGTGGCCGCGGAGGGGGAGGGCGTCATCGTCCCCGACCACAGCTTGAACTTCGCCAGGCACATGCCGCGCGTGGAGCATGCGATGCGTCGTGTCAAGGTCGTGGCGGACGACACACTCACGCACTACCACCAGAGCATCGTGCGCGGGTTGGACGCGGGCGGTGCCGAGTTGTTTCGCAAGCGCGTGGATGCGCCAAGGGGCGCGCCGGGCGACCCGATGAGCGACGACGAGGTACTCGGCAAGTTCGTCGCGCTGACGCGCGACGTGATGGATCCACACGCACAACGCGCGTATCTCGCCAGAGTCGACGCGCTCGAGGATGAGCGCGACTGCGGCTGGCTCGTCGGGGCTTTCGCTGCCCAATAGGAATGTTCGATGTCAACGACGAATGGAAGAACCGCCCTCATCACCGGTGCGGCGAGCGGCATCGGAATGGAAACTGCGAAGTGGCTCAAGGACGCGGGCGTCGCCCTGATACTGCTCGATCGCAGCGAGTCGGTGCGCGACGTTGCGTCATCGCTGTCGCAGGAGGGCGCAACTGCACAGGCCGTGGTCGCCGACCTGTCGGACCCCTCGGCAGTCGCCGACGCCAGTGACCGTGTTCTGTCGCTCTGCGGGGGAGTGGACATCCTCGTGAACAACGCCGGCGTGCACCCCAAGGCGAACGGCCGCATCGCCTCGTTCGAGGAAATCGCGATCGAAGACTGGGAGCTCGTCTTCCGGGTCAACGTCACCGCGCCGTTTCTCCTGTGCCAGAAGCTGCTTCCGCATATGAAGCGAAAAGGCTGGGGCCGCGTGATCAACATGGCCTCGCGCGCGGGGCGTGCCTACTCCCCGCGCGCAGGCACGCACTATTCCGCGTCAAAGGCCGCGTTGATTGGCATGACTCGCAAGATCGCCGGCGACTACGCCCCATTCGGCATCACGGCCAATTGCGTCGCACCGGGCCAGATCGAAACGCCGCTGGCGCGGAGTTCCGCTGCCCACGTCCTGCTCGAAGCCGCAAGGAAGATTCCGGCGGGCCGGCTTGGCACGGTCGCCGAGATCGCCTCGGCTGTGGCCTATCTTGCCAGCGAGGGGGCGGGCTTCGTCAACGGAGCAGTCGTCGACATCAACGGCGGCGAAACGATGGTCTGAAGCTTTGAGCAGCGAGCAAATGCCAGCCGTTGGCGCGAAAAGGTGCATCGCCATTGGAAACTTCGACGGCGTGCATCTCGGGCATCAGTGGATCCTGGACGCCGCGCTGGAGATGTCGGAGCGTTTGCGCGTGCGTTCTTCGGTTCTTTCGTTCGAGCCGCACCCGCGTGAGTTCTTCGCAAGGCGCGCGCGCTGCAGCGAGCTGATTCCCAGGAAAATATACAGTCTCAGGCAGAAATGCGAATCGCTGAAGAATCACGGCATACAGGATGTCTTCATTCAGCGGTTCGACTCCAGGTGGGCCGAACTCGCGCCGGAGGCCTTCGTTGGCGAGTACCTGGTCGGACGACTCAATGCGTCTGCCATCTGCGTCGGCGAGGACTTCAGGTTCGGACGAAGTCGGCACGGCAACGTCGAAATGCTCCGCACCATGGCGTCCACCTACGGCTTCGTCGTGGCCTGCCCAGCGGCATTTGTGAGCGGCGGAAAGCGAGTCAGCTCTTCTTCGGTTCGCGAGCTCCTGGCTGCGGGTGCGTTCGAAGAAGTGGGCAGAGTTCTTGGGAGGCCGTATCAACTTGATGGGCGCGTGACGTTCATGGCTCGTGCAAACGACGAGAGGGATCACGTTGACTTTACCGTTCGATTGGATAACCCGCGTCCGGCCATCGAAGGCATCTTTCCGACAAGTCTCCGTGTCCGTGTGGGATGTCAGTCCATTCGAGCGGCAGCAATAGTCACGATCAATAGCGGGAGCCGGTACGCGAAAGTGCAGGTGCCTGGGTTACAGACGCCGCTAGATTGCGGCATCGGGGCTTCGGCGAGTCTTGCGTTCGGGACTCATGCCGCACAGGAGGATTGAAATGACAGATACTGACTTGTTGGTGATCGGCGGCGGCCTCGCGGGCCATGCGGCCGCGCTGGAAGCCGCGGAATTCGGCGCCAGCGTCCTGCTCGTGGAGAAGACCGCTGCTGTCGGCGGGAGCACACTGCAAAGCAGCGGCTCTTTCGCGTTTGCAGGGACGCAGGCGCAGCGGGACGCCGGTTTCGAGGACTCGCCGGAAGAGATTCGTACCGACATCGTCGCAGCATCCGGCGGTCTTGCCGATCCTGCGCTGGTCTCCGTGTACATCGAGGGCCAGGCACAGGCGTATGCATGGCTGAAAGCGCATGGCGTTCATTTCCACCCCGTGACGCTCAGCTCCAACCAGGCAGTACCGCGCACGCACGCCACGCAGCCGATGCAGTTGATGACTGCGTTGCACGCCAAGGTCTTGGCCGACGAGCGCATTGAATTTGTCGACAATGCCGCGGCTCGGCGACTTGTCGTCGATCCGGAAGGAAAGGTCACGGGCGCAGTCTTCGAGACCGGGCAGGGGAACTGGGAAGTTCGCGCTCGGCGGGGCGTGGTGCTTGCCACCGGCGGTTTCTCCCAGAACGCCGAACTGATCGAGAAGTTTGCGCCGCGAATGGCGCGGGCACTCAAGCTGGGCGGCAGCGGGAACACCGGGGACGGCTTGTTGATGGCCTGGAAGCTGGGCGCCGACATGGTGGACATGGCGCACGTGAACGGCACGTTCGGCATCTCGCTCAACCACTACCCGGACATGCGCGCCCCGGCAGCCGGCGAAGCGCTGCTGCGGCTCGCGATCTACCGCGGCGGCATCGCGGTGAATCTCGAAGCGAGGCGGTTCGCGGACGAATCGATCTCGTACAAGAAGCTGGGCGAGATCTGCCTCGACCAGCCTCGGAGCATCGGCTTCCAGATCTGGGACGCGAAGATCATGGCACAGTCGGTGCCGGCGCCGACGGCAACGGACTTCGAAGGGGCGCTCGCGCTCGGGCTTGTGCGGCGCGCGGACTCCATCCATTGGCTTGCACAGGCCGTGGGCCTGGATCCGGAGATCCTGACTGGCACCGTCTGTCGCTACAACGCGGACGTGGCTGAGGGCCGCGACTCGGTTTTCGGCCGCACCAGCCTGGGCCGGGGGTGGGGCAAGCTGGTGCCGATCGACAAGCCGCCGTTTTTCATTTACCCGTGCACCACAGGCGTGTTGTCCACTTACTGCGGCGTGCGCGTCACGCCTCGTATGGAGTGCGTCGACGTGTTCGGGGAAACGATAGCGAACCTGTATGCGGCCGGCGAGATCGTCGGCGGCTTCCACGGCAGCGGGTACATGAGCGGCTCCTCACTGTCGAAGTCGGTGATCTTCGGCCGCGTCGCTGCACGCACGGCGCTCGGCTGAAGCGCAGCGCGCGCTGGCGCCCATCCGTCAGGCAGCGACCGCGCCCGCGGTGGCTTTGAGCTTCCTGGCGATAGCGGCTGCCCGAGCCCGCGTCTGCTCCAGCCAACGTTGGCGCTGGCCGTCGCTGGATGCGCGCAGGGGCCCGAACGACATGATCTTGATCGGCTTAATGCCCGAAGGGCCCAGGATGGCGTGGCGCACTTGCTTGTGACCGGGCGCCCCGAGAAGCCACCGGTAGGCCCATGGTGGCGTGTCCATCGTGACGAGCACGTCCGCGGAGCGGCCACTGAGGTATGACTCCGGGAACATCGATTCCGGCTTGAACTTGAAAGCGAAGTCGTTGCCGAATGCCCGTTCGAAGAATCCCTTGAGCCGGGCCGGCATGCCGCCGAACCACGTGGGGTAGACCAGCACGATGTGCCTCGCTCGCAGGATCGCTTCTCTCGCGCGCACGATGTCCTCTTCGAGTTCAGGAGGGCGCCCCGCCGGTGTGGCGTCGAAAACGAGCGCCGGCAGATGCAGGGCGTTGACTTCGCACCCGTGCACTTGAAGCGAATCGACGTATGCGTCCGCGAGGGCACCGCCGAAGCCGCGCTTTTCCGGATGCGCCAGGATCAGCAGTACGCTGGGCTTCAGCGTTCCTCCGGCATCGTTCGTCATGGCGATTCCTTGGCGTGAAGAGGCTGCTCACGCACCCAGTCGAGCATCCGTAGGAGCGGCTCGTCCGAGACTTCAAGCAGCACGGCCTCCGAGTCGGATATCAGCTTGTGCTCATGCCAGCTGGGTACGGCGACCATGTCTCCTCGCGACCATTGAAACTGCGAGCCAGCGAAGTCACTGCGTCCATGGCCCTGGATCACCGAGTAGATGCGGTTGACGGTCGACCTGGGTCGGGCCCAGCTCGCGCCGGCCCGGAGGCTGAGCGCCGTGCGATCGAACGTTTGCAGTTCCGGCGGACCCAGCTTCAGGGCGCGCACGCCCGAGCTCACTTCGGCGGCTGCGAGCAGGCGAGGGTGGTACTCCGAGAAAGCGAACCGCATGGGAGAGGCAGCGTCAACGCGGTCGGCGCGCTCGAGCGCGTCGGGGTGGTGCTCGAAGAACATCGGGCCGAGCAACTGCACGAGCGGTGCATCCAGGAAGTCGATCCAGTACGACTCCACGGTGCTCTCGTTGCTGTGTCCGTGCCAGCTGCCGTTCGGCGTGAGCAGGACGTCGCCGGGTTCCATCGGGACCTTCACGCCATCCACGATCGTGTACACGCCCGGCGCGGATTCGAGGACGACGCGCATCGCGTTGGGTGTGTGGCGGTGGCTGCGGGCCGTTTCGCCTCCCTTGACCATCTGATAGGCACCCACCAGGGTGGCGACCGTCGGGTAGTCGTTGTCCGGGACCGGGTTCGCCATGATGAGGTTGCGGCGTTCCGCCCACTTCGAGTCGACCAGGTCGCCTGCCTTGTGCAGGGCGGCGCGGGCGTCCTTGAAGCGCCAGTGCGCAGGAATGAAGCGCTGCCTGGGTTCCGGATACAACGACGGCGTGGGCTTGTTCCAGCCGTTCTTCATCTGTACCTGCTCCAGCATCTCGTACAGTTCGGGCAGAGACGCGGCGGTTTGGAAGGCGGGTGCTTTGTGCCTGGGAGTCATGAGGGCTTTCATAACAGAGGGGCTCCTGTTCAGTGCTTTCCGCAGACCGTCGAAATCAGCGCTGCTGGATCCGTCGGCAGCGCGTCGCAGCGCCATGCGACGTGGCCATCAGGCCGCACCAGCACGAACGCTCGCTCGTACAGCGCCGCAATCTGCGGATCGGCAATGGGTACGATCTCCAGAGGCACGCCGGCATCCGCGCAGGCGCGCTGCAAACCGGTCCACTCGCTGTTGCCCCGGAAGTCCAGCAGCACAAAGCCGCGACCAAACAGGTCCAGTGTGGAACGGCCGTCTTTCAGCCAGGCATGGGGCGCGCGCGCGCCCGGGCGCGAGCTCGGCCGGTAGTGGATGGCGTCCTCCTGCTCCGCCTTAGCGGCCTCGAGGTTCTCCTCGGGGTCGTGAACAACGGTGGGGGACTCAAGATAGCGATTGCCCAGGTGCATGTTGAGCGACAGCCACTCACGCTTGAGTCCGTCGCCCAAGGCCTGTCCGACCCGGATGCGCGCGGCCTTGCCGGTGTCGCTGTCTTCGTAGATTTCAGGACCGCTTCGCGCCCCCTTCATGATCAGCAGGTTGCCGGTCGAAAAGGTGGTGATGCGGTGTGCAACCGGCTTGCGCTCGGCGGTATACGAGTCGATGAGGCGCTCACCTCCCCAGCCGCCCAGCAGCGCGTCCAGTTTCCAGCTGAGGTCGACCGCGTCACCGATCCCGGTGTTCATGCCAAGACCGCCGGTAGGCGAGGTGCGATGGCATGCGTCTCCGCAGATCAGCACGCGCCCGGTGCCGTAGTGGTCGGCGACGAGTTCGGCGCGAGCCCACGGCAGGATGCTCACCATCTCCAGCGGGAAAGGCTTTCCCATCAGCCTGTACGCAATCTGGGTGAGCTCTTCTTCATCGAGAGCGCGCTTTTCCATGCCACCGATGATGGACATGCGCCACAAGTCCTTGCCGTTGATGGCGACGATCGTCGCCCACACGCCGTCCGGTCCAACGAACATGTACCTGTAACCCGGACGCTTGTCGTGCCGTTCGTTGAAGTCCGCGCAGCGGAATATCGCGTTGGTCGTGTAAGTCAGGATGCCCTTGCCGCGCATTTCGATGCCCAGCGCGTTGCGCACCGTGCTGTGCGCGCCGTCGGCTCCAACCAGGTATCGCGACCGGACGGTGAAGGTGCGATGCAGATCCAGGTCGCGAATCGTCGAGGTGATTCCCTCCGCGTCCTTGACGAAGGAAACGAGCTCATTGCGGTAGTGCAGGCGCACACCGGGCTGCGATTGGGCGAAGGCGCGCAAAACCGGATCGAACATGTTCTGCGGACAGCGCTCGCGCTTTTGCGGGCTCTCGGGCGGCGGCACATCCTCCCGCATGGAAGGCATTGGCTGGCGGCCCAGTTCGTAGCCATCCAGGGACGTCAGGTAGATGTTGTCCTGGGGATAGTCCCGGTCGTAAGGAGTCTTTTCCACCGCCTCCACGAGCCCCCAGCGCCGGCAGAACTCCATGGTACGAATGCCCACGAGGTCCATCTTGGGTTGGAAGATCGCGCCGTCCGACTGCTCCACGAGCAGGACATGGCGGCCACGCCAGCCGAGGTCGCCAGCGAGTGCGAGTCCAACCGGCCCGCCACCCACGACGAGCACATCGGTATCCAGGTTCATGTTCAAGCCAATTCCGATTTATGGTCTGACCAAATTATGAACCCGGAACGGCAACAGGTCAAGCCCCAGACCTATGGCATATATAAGCGCGAAGGGGCTTGGCCCGAACTCAGCGGAGGGGCCGGGTATTTCTTAAAAAAAGTACGGTCAGACCAGATGCAGGGCGCAGGCCCGCCGATCTATCAGGCTTTTTCGGCAGGGGCCGCCGTCGCGCGCCTGCGCGGTGCGGCCTTTTGCGTCACGGCTTGTGCCGCCTTGGGAAGACTCTTGTCATCGGTCAGTCGGAGCGACCGGGGCCTGGAAGCCGACAGGATCGACTTGGCCACTTCGGCCGGGCCGGCGGGAACGGCGATGCTGTGGATGCCCTTGGCCTTCGCGAACTCCATGTACACCTTCTGGATGGTCCGCAGGTGTTCGTGCATCTCCGCCACCGCGGCATCCGCGTCCCTGGAGCGCAGGGACGCAATGAAACGGGTCCGTGACCGGATGACGCTGCGCTTCGTTTCCGCGCCGAGTCGCTTGGCAAAGCTGCGCATGACGTTGCCCAGCGTCTGCGTCATCATGACGAGGACCGGGTTCTTGGTGGACGCCGCGAGCACGTTGTGGAACTCGATGTTCACGTCGAGCTTCTCCATCATCCGGCCCTCGGAGAAGAGTTGTTCGGCCAGCCGGACGTTTTCCTCGAGTGCGACAAAGTCCGCGTCGTCCGCGCGCTCGCAAGCAACGCGGACCACGACCTCTTCAATCCACGCGCGCGCCTCGGTGAGGTGGGAGAGCGAGATTCCTCCCATCTTGAGCAGGTCGCTCATGTTGTCGGAGATCGCCTGCGACTGCGCATCGGAGACGAAAGCGCCGCCAAGCTTGCCGGGCCGAAGCTCGAGCAGGCCGGCGTTCTCCAGGGTACGAAGCGCTTCACGCAACGCCGGACGGCTCACGTTGAGCTGCTTGGACAGCTCCCGCTCCGGCGGCAGGCGATCTCCCACCTTCAGCTCGCCGCTTTCCAGCATCTCGCGCACACGGTCCGCGACTTCCTCGAAAGCGCGCTTGCTGCGAACGGGTTTGAACACCGCCGTAGCCCGATGCTGCACGACGAGATCGCTTGATTCGAGGGTCATGCAGGCATGATACCCCGCTATGGCCTGACCATGGGCTTGATTACCTATCGCCCTCCTTGATAGAATATGGTCTTACCAGAAACGAACTCCACGTTCCTGATCTTCGGCCAACACCTCATCGCCACAATGAAACTCGCATCATTCAATGACTATCGGATCGGCGTCGTCGAGGACCGTCTGGTGCACGACGTCACTGCCTGCGTCCCTGCCTGGCTGGACGGCATGCCTGAGCAGCGCATGCGCTGGCTCATCGACAACTGGCAGCAAGCGCGGTCGCATCTGCAGGATCTCGCACGATCGACGCAGGGCCTTCCACTGGGGAGCGTCAAGCTCCTCGCCCCGGTGCCTGCGCCTTCCCACGTGTTCGCGGCCCCCGCCAACTACCAGAAACACATTGGTGAACTCGGCGAGCGGGCCATCACGAAGAAGGGGCGCAGTGCCCGCGAACAGGGCTTCTTCCTGAAGGCCCCGGGCTCACTCGTTGGTGCCGGTGAAGCCATCTCATTGCCCAAGGGGTCGAAGCGGCGTTTCGATCACGAGTCCGAACTCGCGGTCGTGATCGGCAAGCCCGGGCGAAACATTCCGCGCGAGCGGGCCATGGAGTACGTCTTCGGCTACTCGTGCCTCATGGACATCACGATGCGAATCGAGCCGGGCACGGGCGAGGAGGAACGCTCCATGCGCAAGTCCTTCGAAAGCTTCACGCCGATGGGTCCCTACCTGGTCACCGCCGATGAAGTGAACGCCCCCGGCCGACTGGCGAACCGGCTCAGCGTGAACGGCGAAATCCGCCAGGACGCGAACACCAGCGACCTGATCGTCGGCATCGAGGAGTTGATCGAACTTGTCTCCTCGGTTCTGCCGCTGCGGACTGGAGACGTGATCGCGACCGGCACGCCGGAGGGCGTGGGACCGCTCGTCGTGGGCGACAACGTGACGATCGCCATCGAGAGTGTCGGGGAGATGACCCTGCCGGTCATCGAGGCGGCGGTCACTGCGCCTCGCGCTTACTGAGGTAGGCTGGCGACGCTGCGCGCGATGCGCGGCGGCCGCCAGCCCGCGAGTGATTTCGGCGTTACGTCGCCGAATCCGTCCTGGCAGCGGCCCGCGACGCCGCTTGACGGCCCGCGATCCGGCCGAAGATTGCGGCTTTGCCGAGTGACGAGCCACTCATATAACCCGCGCCGTGGAAGCCCCCCACCACCTCGCCGGCGGCGTAGAGGCCTTCAATGGCATCTCCAAACACGTTTTGCACCTGAGTGCTGGGGGAGACCCGCACGCCGGCGTAAGTGGAGAGCACGGCGGCCGAGCAGGGCAGCGCATAGAACGGCGCCGTCCCCAGCGCGACGGGCTTGCCGAAACCGCCCCCGAGGGTCTGGCGTCCGAACTCCAGGTCCTGGCCCGCTGCGACGAAGCCGTTGTACCGCTCGACCGTCCCCTCCAGCGTGGGGCCATCGATGCCGAGCTGCCGGGCTAGTTCGCCCCAGGAGTCGGCCCTCTTGATCACGCCCTTGTCGAAGGCACCCTGCAGGTCATTCACCGACGGGTTGGGTACGGATTGGTCCATGATCGCCTGGTCGAAGATCTGGAAGGCAATTCCCCGCGGCTGGGCGAGGCAAGCGGTGGCCAGCTTCTTGTAGGACTGTGATTCGTCGGCGAATCGGCGAGCCTCCAGGTTCACTGCAATGCCGCCGCGGTACATCGCCATGCGCAGCAACAGCTCGTCGTCGGCACGAGCCTCGGTGTCCGGGTAGTGGTTGATCGCGACACCGAACGTTGCGTTGACGAAACCCATGTCGGCTACGTCGGCGCCGAGAGCCCACGCCATCTTGAGACCGTCTCCTTCGTTGCCCGCGCCGCCCCAGGCCGGCGCGTTGATCAACTCCGGTGCGAACTTGCGAATCAGCTCGGGGCTGCGACTGAAGCCGCCGGTTGCGATCACAACGCCCCCGCGAACACGTGCCTCGTACTCGTTCTCCCCACTTTGGAGGTGGACACCCTGCACACGGCCGTCGCCGCCGAACTCCAGGCGTGTTGCACGCGTGTTCGGCAGGTAGCGGATCAGCGGTTGCTTCCTGACCTGCTCGTGCAAAGCCGCGATCAGCTGGCGCGAATTGGTCGGATGGGTGCGGGGCACGTTCGTCGACGAGCTGAGCGAGATCTTGTGGAACAGGACTCCCTGTCGCTTCAGCCATTCATAGGTTTCAGCCTGCTCTTCGACATACGTCTGCACGAGCGCCGGCTCCGCATGGCCGCCTGATACGCGCATCAGCTCCTCGGCCAGCTGTTGGGGCGAGTCCTGCACGCCGACGGCCGCCTGCAAGTCGGTGCCCGCGAGCGCGAACGAGCCCGCGCTCGTGACGGTGCTGCCACCCGGCTCGGCGCACTTTTCCAGAAGCAGTACCGACGCGCCGCGCTCAGCGGCCGCCAGCGCAGCGCAATGGCCTGCGAGGCCGCCGCCCAGTACGGCGACGTCAATGTCTAGGATTTGTTCCATGGATCGGTCCAGGTTGCGTCAGTTGTCGAGCTTGATCCGCTTGCCGAGCTCGCTCCACTTGTGCAGCTCTTTTTTCAGGTAAACCTGGAACTGTTCCGTGGTGCCGGAAACGGGATCGACACGCAGCTGGTCCTGCAGGCGCTGCCGGTTCTCCTGCTTCGCCAATGCCTGGTTGACTGCCCGGTTCAGCGTACGAACGATTTCCGGCGGCATGCCCTTCGGGCCCACCAGACCGTAGAACGTGAACGGATCCAGTCCCTCGAGACCGGGCACGTTCGCTTCCTTCAGGGTCGGCACGCCCGGCGCAAAAGGCAGGGGCTCGACGCTCGTGAGCGCGAGCATCCGGACCTTCCCGGTGGGCAATGCCGCTTGTACGACCTGCATCGTGCTGATGGACACGTCGATGCGCTCGGCCTGCATCTCCAGCATCACGGCGGAGTCGGCCTTCAGCGGCACGTGGACCATCTTGGTATCGGTCGCGAGCAGGAAGGCCTCCATCGACAGCTGATTGGCCGACCCGACCCCCGCTGAGCCGTAGTTGAGTTTTCCCGGGTTCTTGCGGGCATAGTCGATCAGCTCGCGCAGGCTCTTCACGGGCAGTGAGGTGCGCACCATGAAGGCACCCGGTGACGTTCCGATGATCGCGATCGGCGTGAAATCGGCCTCGGGCGAATAGGGCAGGCCTTTCTGCACGCCGGGGTTCTGGGCGAGCGAGCTGCCCGTGCCAAGGAACAGGGTGCCGCCGTCCGGAGGTGCGGCCCGCAGGGCCTGTATCGCGGGAATCTGGTTTGCGCCGGGCTTGTTGTCCACGATGACGGGTCGCCCGTCGAGTGCGGCACTCATCTCTCCTGCCAGCGTCCGGATGACGCTGTCGGTGGCGCCGCCGGCGGCAAACCCGACGAGGATACGGATGGTGGCCGGAAGGGTCTGCGCGCGGGACTCCAGCCCGGCCGCTGCAAGGGAAAGCGCTGCGCTTGCGCGAAGGAAGTTGCGGCGCGTGTCGAGTCTGGTGGTCATGTCCTGTTCCATTTGATGTCGAGGGGTTGAGGGAAGTGAAGTTTCTGTTGAAGGGATGAAGGCGCTCAGCGAGTGGAGCGCGAGAGCTCGTGCTCCTGGGCGGCGAAACGGCCGGCCCTCCTGCCGGAGGTCATTGCCCAGCCGATGTGATGCCCGTGACCCCACAGGAGCACGCCACCCTGCCCGGCGGAGCCCGCGGCATAAAGGCCGGGGAAAGGTGTGCCGTCACGGTCGAGCACCCGATGGTGCGTGTCCACCGCGAGCCCGACGTCCGTGAGGATGACCCAAGCCTGAATGGGGCCGAGCGCATGGAACGGGCCTTCGCGCATCGGCGCGCGGCCGTTGGCGTTGTCTGCCACCTCATCGTTGTAGCTCTGAACCGACTTGGTCAGGGCGTCCTGCGGCACGCCCATCTTGCGCGCGAGCTCGGGCAAGGTCTGGGCAGTCACATAGAGATCTGAACGTGTGCGGCGGTAGTCGGGGAAGTAGGCATAGGCGAAGCCCGGTGCGGTCGAGATGTAGTGCGGCCAGCCCGAAAACTTGCGGGCCAAGGCGTCGTCGAACGCGATCCATGCGGACTGGTCGGGCTGCTTGGCGAGATCCGATGCCGGCTGTCCTGTCTCCTGGGTAAATCGCTTCCCCTCGTGGTTGATCAGGATGGCTCCCGCCTTGAAAAACGCAGCTTCGGGCGACATGGACGAGGTCATGAATGACATGATGAACGGCCGGATGATCCAGTTCGGCACGAACCGCATCGCCAGGTTCATGGAGGCGGTGAGCATTCTCCATGGCGGCAAGCGGCGCAGGAAGTTGTCGCGCGCCGGCGCCTTGAAGCGCAGCGCGGGAGGGCGCATCAAGTCTCCGTTCACGAGCTCGCCGCCCATCTGCACGACCATGCGCTGGCCGTCTCCCGTACTGTTCGGGTTGATTGCTTGCACGTCCGCCAGGTCTTCCTTGAACTGGCGCTTCAGATCCCGTGCTGCACTGATGTCGCCAGAGGCCAGCACGACCGCCCGGCGAGCCAGGCAATCGACCACGGCGCCGTCGATGCTTGCCCGCGCCCCCACCACCCTGCCGCCGTCCTGCAGCAATTGCACGACGCGCGCGTTGCAGTGAATCTGCGCTCCAAGCCGGCGGGCCTCACGTCCGAGGTAATAGGGATACGCGCGTGAGTTCGGCAGCACCGTGTGCATTCGCGGCTTCTTGTGCGGCGGCTCGGGCATGGGGCCGTAGAAGGCCAGCCCGATGCTCTTCAGCCATTCCAGGGTCTCGGTCACGTGATCGACCAGAACCCGGCGCAGCGCCATGTTGTCGCGGTGGTCGACCGAGCCCAGGAAGAGACCCATGTCGGCGAAGTGTTCGTCCGGCGTGTCGGTGATCCCGGCCTTTTTCTGCCATGAGCTGCCCGCGGCGGTGATCGAACCGACAGAGAGGCTGGTGGTACCCCCAAGCTCCGGGTTCTTTTCCAGCAAGACGACTTTGGCGCCTTCCGAGCACGCCGCACAGGCTGCTGACAGGCCCGCACCACCGCCGCCGATGACCAGGACGTCGGCTTCCAGCGTTCTGACGGCGGCTCCGGTGCTGTTGGGTTCCTTCATGGCCTGTTTCAATTTGATTGGTCGGACCGAATGTGGATGGTCGAGATTTGCGATCGAATATCGCCTCTACGGTCCAGATCATCGGCAGCTTTTGACTTTATGGTCTTACCATAATAAACTAGTCGGACGGAAAAAGCAATCCGCAGGTTTTCCGCTTGATTTTTGAAGGTCAACCATGGACATGGGTTTGAATGGAAAAGTCGCGCTGGTCACCGGTGCTGCTCGGGGTATTGGCTTGGCGATCGCCACGCAACTGGCAGAGGAGGGGTGCCTTGTGGCTGTGTGCGACCTCGACCTGGAGGCAGCCGAGGCCGCTTGCAGGACTCTGGCCGAGCGCGGCAGTACCGCAATTGCGGTGAGCGCCGACGTCTCCAGCCGCGCATCGGTCGCTGCAGCGGTAGCGCGCATACGGGCCGAGCTCGGCCCGATCGGGATCCTGGTCAACAATGCCGGGTTCTCGCAGGATGCCCCCCTCGAGGAGATGACCGAGGAGCAATGGGACCGTGTCGTCGATGTCTGCCTGAAAGGCAGCTGGCTCTGCACGCAGGCCGTGGTTGCCGACATGAAATCGCTCGGCGAAGGCCGCATCATCAACATTGCATCGCGCGCGCACCTTGGCGAGAACAACAAGACCAACTACTGCGCGGCGAAGGCGGGCGTACTGGGGCTGACGAGCGCCCTGTCGATCGAGCTTGGAAAGTATGGGATCACGGTGAATTCCGTCGCGCCGGGGCTGATTCGCACCGAGCGGGTGCTCGGCCTGCGCTACTACGAAGACATCGATCGAAGAGCCAAGCTGAGTACTCCGATTCAAAAATCCGGAGAGTCGTCTGATGTCGCAGCGGCAGTCGTGTATTTGGCATCGAGCGCGGCTGCCTTTGTGAGCGGCGACACGCTGTATGTCACCGGGGGGCGCTACTCGTCCACGTGACGGTCGCCCTCGAAACAGCTGCTCCGCTGGAGCAGCAAAACTCAATCCATCCTGCAGCGGGACAGCCTCGCGGAAAGCCCGACTGAAGAAGCGTTGACGCTGCTAGGCGAGTTCGAGGTTGGATGGCACGCAGCGGTGACCGCCTACGACTGCGCGGGCATCAATGCCGCCGATCGATTCCTTGCGGCATATCAGCGTTCAGCGCGATGAGGTTGAACTGGCACTGCGCGCTGGCAAGCGCTCGGCTTTGAAAGAATACAAAAAAATCATTTTGCTGACGAGAGTAGCCCAATTTCAGCTGTACGTCGGGCGACAAGTCCTGGCAAGACCTTGCCACCGCCATAGATCCACCTGCGAAGTTCCTGCGGAACATTCTCCCAGTCAGCTTTGTTGATCCGCCGCCGAAGCGTTGAAGTCTGAAGCCGCCCGGCTCCCAGATTGAAGGTGAAGTCCACGATCGCCGCGAGCCTCCCCTCAGATCCTATGGCCAGGACCGGGCAGTAGCGCAACGTCGCACTCAGCGCTGTCGCGAGGTCGGCGGCAAGGTAGCGTTCGGCCTCGGCCTCGGTGATTGGCGGGTGCTTGGGATCGCAGAGGTGGCCGTAACCGATGGTCCAGTAGCCAGCCGGGCAGAGGTATGGATATGCCCGCTTTTCGAAGTCGATTTTTGGGACGCGATGGAAGCCTTCGAACCGCTTCGCCAGCTCTATCGCTGCTACAGGAACATCAATCACGATCTCACCCGATCGAACACGCGCCCCAGGAACCAGAAATTCAGCACCCCGGCCCACAAGGCTTGGTCTGCCTCCGTCCACGCGTGCAGGATTGCCACGCCCCAACCAGCGCCAGCGGTCACCGCAGCCACAAACGCAGCGGTTTTGGCAGCGCAGTACAGCGCCATGAACCAGTAGGTGATCACGGGGCGCACGCTGGATGACAGCGCATCGGCCCAGCGCACGCCGGTTTTCTCACCTTGGGTGCGCACGGCCTCGCGCAGGGTATCGATGGCTCCGACGTTCCACGCGGCGTCAGCACCTGCGCCGATCTCGTCCATTCGTTGCGCACCACGGATTTTCTCGAACTCAAGCGCCTTGTCCTGCATCGACAACTCATGGCCACGCTCACCTTTGCGATCAAACCACTTGAGAATTTCGGGGGCCAGACGGAAGGCTCCGCCCAACAACCCGCCAAGTAATGTTTCGATCATTGGGCACCTCCCATCAACTTGAGCTTGATGGCCACGCCAACCAAGAGCGCGGCCAGCACGCCAGTCGTCAGCACCTTCACGGTGGTCTGCCATGCCGTGTGGCGCGCTTCACGCCAGGCATCGATCAGACCCCGCAAGTCCCGGATGTCGGCTGCAGCGCGGCCGTTTTCCAAACCAAGACAGGCCAGTGCGCGTTCAGCACCACGCTCGGCGGCACGGGTCAAGAGTTCATCAAGATCTTCAGGCCGCAAGTTCAAGATGTCGGCTTGCTGACGGGTAGATTGTTTTCCGGGATCTTCTAACATTTGGTTCTCCAAAATAAAAAAGCCCGCTCTGATTTGCACCAGGCGGGCGGTTGCTCAACACGGGATGGTTGAAATTTAAGGTTGCGTCAGCCTTGATCGGCGCTGTGCACCGCAGGGTTTTCTGCGACGCAGGTAATTTCCACCTGCTCGCCCCGGGACCGGATGCCCATCACACGTGCCAACTGGCTCCACGCCTCACCTGCGCCAAAGGCGAAGTGCGTGCGCTCTGAGCTTGCGCCGGTCTGTGGGGTACTGTCCGGTGCGGCATCAAACACCACGTGCCGATCGGTCGCACCCCGACTGACGCGGTAGGGCCCGGCAACCGAGCCATCGGCATTGCGCAGTCCGAGGTAGTGGCTGACACCTGCTTGCCAAACCAGCGGCTCCGAAACGATCGCTGTTTTTGTTTCACCATCCCAGGCCAACACGTCCCCACTCACACCCCAACTGGGCATGTCATGGCTGATGGCAATCAAGTCGCCATAGGTCGGAATCAAGCCTTCCATCTCGGTGCTCAGGGTGATGAGGCGGCGCCGATACCGGTTGGCCGCTGCAATGTATTTCCCCTCCCGGACCGCTTGGGCCTCGCTGGTGCAGCCAAAGAGATTGACTTTGGCCGGTTTGTCGGAGGTGGAGCCCGGGAGTGTCACGGTGACCTCGTCGGGCTTCCAGGTGCGCGGGTTGAAGTATTCAACGGTGACCGCGTCGGCCGTGTCTTCGCCCGGCATCACGTATTGAATTTTGAGGCTGCCCCTGACGATGTTGCGGGCCGAGAACAGGGCCACCGGCATCGTTTTTTGTTCATCGCGCACGATGCGCACCACGCCGCCCTGTAAAAACGGCACAGCCCGCCCACACCGGGCAATGCGCGTCATCGCCTCCCACACCGTGATGCTCTGGTCGAACACCGCATCAAAGGTGTCGCCACGCGCTTCCCAAGTTTGATCCAGCTGGTACAAGGCGGCCAGATCAAGCCGGGCATCGGTCAGTTTTGCGCCGTAACTGGCGCGAACCGCATCGGCAAATGCCCAGGCAATCGAGCGTGTGGGCTGCGGGTTACTCCAGCCCGACTCCGCCGACCATGCCGAGAGTTTGCGTGTCACCAGGCAATTGACCATCCGGCTGGAGCGTTGCGACAGGTTGTCCGTGGCGCGCATCTTGAGCGCCAGCAAGGTCAGGTTGGCTGGCACGCTGGGATTGGCCAGATAGCCACGCACTTCACCCCAGCGCAATTCGTGCCCGGCACGGTTGCTGCTGTCTTTGGTGTCCAGGCGCTGCAAGCG
The DNA here is from genome assembly GCA_025362825.1 of Polaromonas sp. Taxonomy (GTDB): domain Bacteria; phylum Pseudomonadota; class Gammaproteobacteria; order Burkholderiales; family Burkholderiaceae_C; genus Polaromonas. The sequence goes on from JANYFF010000238.1 coordinate 23,197, forward strand.
CACCTCGTAGCGGCCTGGTGCGACCGGATACTTGAAAGACAGGCGCAGCGCCGCACCCGTGGCCGCCGAGTGTGAAGGCTCGGCCAGCACCACCCAGCCCGAGAGCGCGTCGCCCAGGGCATCGATGGCGCGCAGCTCCACACGCCAGTTGACCGTCTTGGCCGACAGGCTGCCATCGTCATTGGCGTAGTAAAGACCGCGCATCATCAGAAGATCCAAACCGATCTCGGCAATCTGGGTTTGCGCCGGGTTGATGGTGAAGGGCCCCAGGATGCGTCCGTTCACCTCACCCACGTCACCCAGGTCACCCACGGCAATCAGTTCCTGGCCTGCCACTTCCGGGGCAGTGACCACATCGTGATTGAACAATGTGTTGGCCCCGCCGGGCAGAATCACTTGGGCCTCGATCTCGATAAACGAATCCAGCGGCGTGTCCTCGATCCGGATTTTTTCAATGTCGTATTCACCCTGGCCAATCACGTGCAACTGGTGGACATACTGCTCGTTGCCCACGTATTCGGCATAAGGGGTGGCGGCCAGATCTGGGTAGATCAGGTGGCGCCCGTAAACCACCGGAATGGGTTGCGAGAGGCGCGCGTAATTGCCCTGCGCTTGCAGTGAATAGGTGGGGCTGGGTGAAACCCCTGAGGCAGCGGCATTGGGCAGATTGGCGGTGGGCAGAGGCACCAGCGCGTTGACCAGGACTGAGCCCGCCACCGCAATGGCAGCCGATGCGGCGGCTGTCGCAAATGTTCCAGAAAACCCCATCGCGCCCGCCAATGGGCCACCATAGACGTTGGCCACCACCATCACGGCGATCATCAAAACGGTACGCAGCGGGTTTTTACCGCCACCACCACCGCCCAGGGGCAGCGCAATAAAAACGGCGACATCATTTTCAGCAAAGCCGTGCGTAGGCCAGTCAGCACGCAGGAGCGGCGTGCCGTTCAGAATGCAAACGGTAGGCAGCTCAAATTCGACCAAACCCTGCGAGTCCAGCCAGTCCCGCACGGTGG
>JANYFF010000442.1 GCA_025362825.1 Polaromonas sp.
CCATAAGCACTTGTGTAGAGCGTTGCCACCAGACCACAAATAGAAGTTGTAGGCGCATTCTAAATAGCTGTGTCCAAACTTATGTGGCGTCTTAGCTTGTCAGCCTAATGCCTTGATGTTAAGGTTGTTTTTCGAAAATTCGCTTTGAGGTGTTTGTGCGTTCAAGCAGAATAAAATTACATGCAGACCGAGCACCGGAGGCTCAAAACCCCATGAATAATCGTGTTCGTTGGCATATGAACGTTTTGGCCGGTGCAATTGCGCTGCTTGGCAGCGTTGCAACCCTGGAGGCCCACGCTCTCGGCCTGGGCCGGATCACCGTCCAGTCATCGCTTGGCGAGCCCCTCAGGGCCGAAATTGATATTGCCGAGATCAGCGCGGATGAAGCTGGCAGCCTGCGAGCAGGTGTAGCGCCGGCTAGTGCCTTCAAGGCTGCAGGACTCGACTACAACCTGGCTGTGGCTGACATGCAGATCAGCCTGCAAAAACGCGGCGACGGGCGCGCTTACCTGCGTTTGAGCACCAACCGTCCCATTACAGAACCGTTTGTTGACCTGATCCTTGAGGCCAACTGGGCTTCCGGCCGCATCGTGCGCGACTACACGATGCTGTTTGACCCGCCAGGCTTGCGCTCGGCCAGCGCCGCCGCGCCCGTAGCTCCCACCGCGCCCATCTTGTCCCGCCCCGCAACCCCGGCACCTGTTGCACCTTCAGCAGCGGGTATTAGTAGCATCCCCTATTCGCCGGCCAGTCCACCGCCAGCCAAACCTGCACCCCCGGTTGCCAAAGCACCGTCCGTCAGAGCACCAGCGATCACTGCTGCACCAGCGCCCCGTGCGTCGACCAGCGGCCAGCAGGTAGCCGTCAAGCAAGGCGATACTGCCAGCAAAATTGCCGCCCAGACCAAGCCTGCCAGCATCTCGCTGGACCAAATGCTCGTAGCCTTGCTCCGAAGCAATCCCGAGGCATTTACCGGCGGCAATATCAACCGCCTCAAGTCGGGTGCCGTACTGACCATCCCGACGGCCGATGAAGCGGCTGCCACCTCAGGCGGTGAAGCCTCCCGGACCATCGTCGCGCAATCAAAAGATTTCAACGACTTCCGCCGCAAGCTGGCAGGAGGTGTGCCAGCCAGCCAAGTGGGTAACAGCACCCGGCAAGCCGGTGGCAAGGTCGAAGCCCGGGTTGACGATCGCAAACCGGCCGCCGCAACACCTGACAAACTGACCCTCTCGAAGGGCGCGATTCAGGGCAAGGCGCCTGAAGAACAAATTGCAAAAGACCGCCAGTCCAAAGAGGCTGCGAACCGCGTCGCCGAACTCTCCAAAAACATTGGTGACCTGAACAAGATCGCAGGGGTGCCTGCCACTTCTTCTGCAGCGGCCACCACTGCGGCAGCAGCCAGTACTGCCAAGGCGCCTGTTGGGGTTGCCGTAGCCAAACCAGGCGTACTTGCCGTCCCGGCAGTGCCGGCGGCAAGCGCCGCGCCAGCCGCCGCTGCAACGGCTGCTGCCAGCGCTGCAAAACCCGCAGTGCCCGCATCTGCGCCGGCTGTTGCCCCAGCGACCACGGTGGCAGCTGCGGTACCGGCTGTGAGCGCCGCAAGCTCACCAGCCAGCGCAAGCCCTGCGCCTGTATCTACAGCGGCGAGCACCGCTGCGGCGCCCGCCAGTGCAGCCTCCGCACCGGCTGCCAATGCAGCAAGCGCTCCGGCTGCCGTTGCACCCGTCAAAAAGCCACTGGCTGTAGCGCCGCCTCCGCCACCCGAACCAAGCCTGATGGACGAGCTGACCGACAGCCCGTTTATTCTGCCGGGCATCGCTGGTTTGCTCTTGCTGTTGGCTGGTCTGGGCTTTTACCGACATAAAAAACGCAACAATGCCGGGCAGGTCGACAGCTCCTTCCTTGAAAGCCGCCTGCAACCTGACTCATTTTTTGGTGCCAGCGGTGGCCAGCGCATCGACACCAGCGAAGGCGGCGCAACCGGCTCTTCACTGGTTTATTCGCCCAGCCAGCTGGACGCGGCAGGTGATGTTGACCCTGTCGCCGAAGCCGATGTCTACCTGGCCTACGGGCGAGATCTGCAGGCAGAGGAAATCCTCAAAGAGGCCATGCGTACCAACCCCGGTCGTGTCGCCATCCATGCCAAGCTGGCAGAGATCTACGCCAAGCGCCGCGATGCGAAAGCATTTGAGGTTGTTGCCATGGAAGCCTACAACCTGACCCGCGCTGAAGGACCGGAATGGGCCTACATCATCGAAATGGGTCGCGACCTTGACCCATCCAATCCGATGTACCAACCGGGTGGCCAGCCATCCCAGCAAAATCCGGGCGGCACCGCTGCCGGCTTTGAAGCATTCGGCTCCCAGACCATGCCGCAGGCCATCGAGCCGCAGCATGAATCAGCTGCCCCGGTTGATTTTGACCTGGATCTCGACTTCTCGATCGGTGATGAACCAGCCGCAACGCCGTCGCTCCCGCCAGCGCCTGCGCCGTTTATACCGCCCGCCGAGCAGCCCGTGGCCATGAAGGCCATGCCGCGGGATCCGATCTTTGACGGGCTCGACATGGACTTCTCGACCGACACCGTGTCGCTCAATACCGTCGCCCTGAAGCCATCGGCCAGCGCTCCCCCACCGGCTCCTGTGTCGCCTGCCGATGACCTCTCGCTGGCCGCCAGCGGACTGAGTTTTACAATTGATGAACCCACCGCCCCCGTGGCCAAGCCTGCGCCTGCCCCAGCTGTTGCCGACAGCGGCATGCTCGAATTTGACCTCGGTTCCCTGTCACTCGACCTCGACGATGGCCCGAGCACGGAAAGCCCCAGCGTCGGCGCTGAACTGACATCATCAGAAGATCCGATGGAAACCAAATTTGCGCTTGCAGAAGAGTTTCGCGCGCTTGGTGACAAGGACGGTGCACGCTCCCTGGCAGACGAAGTTGTGGCCCATGCCACGGGCTCACTCAAGAGCAAGGCTCAAGCCTTCCTCAACGCCCTGTCCTGACCCCGGGCTGAACGTCTTGCACCCGCTGGCGTTCAGCCTTTACCTTTTGCGTCTGTGAGCAACTTTTGCGCATAGCGCTCGGCGTTACCTACAGCGGCAGTGCTTATGAAGGCTGGCAAAGCCAGCTCTCGGGCAACACGATCCAGGACAAACTTGAACTCGCGCTGGGTCGGTTTGCCGCTCAGCCGGTTCGGGTCAACTGCGCCGGGCGTACCGATGCACGCGTGCATGGCCTGATGCAGGTCGTCCATTTCGACACCGGCCTGCAGCGTGAAACCGCCTCTTGGGTACGCGGCACCAACGCCTTCCTGCCACGCGACATCGCCGTGCAATGGGCACAAGTGGTGCCTGACGAATTCCATTCCCGCGGCAGCGCCATTTTGCGTCGCTACGCCTATGTCGTGCTGGAGTCGCCCGTGCGGCCCAGCGTCGAGGCGGGACGGGTAGGCTGGGTGTACCGGCCTCTGGATGCAGACGCGATGCGGCAGGCCGCACAGCACCTGATCGGTGAACATGATTTCACTTCGTTCCGGGCAGCGCAGTGTCAGGCCAAATCGCCCGTCAAAAACATCAGCCGCATCGATATTTCACAGCGCACCGGTGGCAACGGGCGCTACTGGCGCTTTGAGTTTGAGGCGAATGCTTTTTTGCACCACATGATCCGCAACGTCATGGGCTGTCTGATCAATATTGGCCAGGGCAATCATCCGCCAGAGTGGATGGCCGACGTGCTGGCGGCACAGCGGCGCGATGCTGCGGCGCCGACGTTTTCACCGGATGGCCTGTATTTTCTCGGCCCGGTGTACGAAGAGCGTTACGGGCTGCCAACGCGCACCCCGGCTTATGATTGGCTGCCATGACCAGAACCCGAATCAAAATCTGCGGCCTGACACGTGAAGAAGACGTGGAGGCAGCGGTCGCCGCCGGTGCCGATGCGATCGGTTTTGTCATGTACGACGCAAGCCCGCGCCATGTCAGTGCCCAACAGGCTGCTGAACTGGCGCGCCTCCTGCCGCCTTTTGTTACGCCGGTACTCTTGTTTGTCAACGCGTCTGCTACAGAAATCATAGCTGCTTGTGCCTGCATTCCGGGGGCTCTGGTGCAATTTCATGGTGATGAGACGCCGCAGGACTGCTTGGAGACCGGTCGAACGTTCATTCGCGCTGCACGCATCCCACTCCATGAAAATACCCCTGGAGGCGGCGTTCGTTTCGATCTCGTAAAATACGCGCAGGACTTCAGTGCCGCACAAGCCATACTGCTCGACGCCCATGTCGAGGGTTTCGGCGGCGGCGGGAAAACATTCAATTGGTCACTTCTTCCTCCAAGCGTCAACGCTCACCTCGTTTTGTCTGGTGGACTCACACCTGCAAATGTGGCCGATGGCATTTTGCAAGTCAGGCCGCGCGGTAAAACGCTGGCCGTTGATGTCAGCTCCGGCGTAGAGATTTCCAGAGGAATCAAAAGCGCCGACAAGATCATACAGTTCGTCGCCGCCGTGCGCGCCGCTGACGAACAATTTGCAAAGAATCCAGATCACCATGTACGACTACCAGCAACCTGATGCCTCAGGTCATTTCGGCATTTACGGCGGCAGTTTTGTCTCAGAGACGCTGACGCACGCCCTCAGCGATCTCAAAGCCGCTTACGCAAAATACCAGCATGACCCGGAATTCCTCGCTGAATTCCATTACGAACTCAAGCATTTTGTAGGACGCCCCTCGCCGGTCTACCATGCGGCCCGCATGAGCCGTGAACAGGGTGGCGCGCAGATTTACCTCAAGCGCGAAGACTTGAACCACACCGGCGCGCACAAGATCAACAACACCATCGGCCAGGCTATGCTCGCAAGGCGCATGGGCAAGCCCCGGGTGATTGCCGAGACCGGTGCGGGACAGCACGGCGTGGCCACCGCCACCATCTGCGCCCGCTACGGGCTGGAATGCGTGGTCTACATGGGCAGCGAAGACGTTAAGCGCCAGAGCCCCAACGTCTACCGCATGAAACTGCTGGGTGCTACCGTGGTACCCGTTGAGTCGGGCAGCAAAACCCTGAAGGACGCGCTCAATGAAGCCATGCGCGATTGGGTAGCCAATGTGGACAACACCTTCTACATCATCGGCACCGTTGCCGGCCCGCACCCGTATCCGATGATGGTCAGGGATTTCCAGAGTGTGATCGGTACCGAATGTATTGCACAAATGCCTGAAATGACAGCTGCAAAACACAATGGTGGGCAACCCGATGCGGTGATTGCCTGCGTGGGCGGCGGCAGCAATGCCATGGGGATTTTTCACCCTTACATCAGCTACGAAAACACCCGCCTGATTGGCGTTGAAGCCGCCGGCGAAGGCATGGACAGCGGCAAACATTCAGCATCCCTCCAACGCGGTTTGCCGGGCGTACTGCACGGCAACCGCACCTATGTGCTGCAAAACGAAGACGGCCAGGTGACAGAAACCCACAGCATCAGTGCGGGACTTGACTATCCCGGCGTCGGCCCCGAGCACG
>JANYFF010000342.1 GCA_025362825.1 Polaromonas sp.
TGGCCTTCTTGCCTGTTCCAAATAATTTGAGTGCGCCGTCTTCACCCACCGCATTCGGGCGAATAAATATCCAGTTCTGCCAGGCTGAAAGGCGACCGAACACACGCGTTTCCATCGTCTCCTTGCCGGGGAAGCGCAGCGAGGCTTCCATGCCGGTCATGGCGTCTGGCGACATCGAAGCGCGCTCTTCCAGCATGATGCGGATTTCATCGTCCCAGTCGATGTCGTCGGGTGTCAGCGTGACGAGGCCCAGCGCAAGTGCCTGGTCGGCGCGCAGGCTGCTGTCACCAAGCTTTTGCAGCTGCGCGATAGTGACGCTGTCTTCACAGAAGCGCGTTTGCAGGCGGGTCAGGCTGTTGACAGCGGGGAACCAGCCGAAATTGGCGGCTGTGAGTTGCAACGCAGACGCCGCATCGGGTGAATCCGGCAGGTCCAGCATGTAGATGCGGTCGCAGCTAAGGGCCAGTTCATAAAAGGTGCCGGCAAAGCATGATCCTGAATCAACCAGCGCAATCAGCGATCGGCTGGTAACGTCCAACCGGGCCAACGTGCGGCGCAACGCCCCTTTTGTCTCTTTAACAAGCCAGTGATCCCCGAGTTTTTTGAGCACGCCGTCCATGCGAACGACCTGCGCCGCATCACCCAGCGTCTTGATGACCCAGGTGCCAACCTCAAGCTCATTGGTGCGCAGGTTGAGGATGACGTCGTCCAGCTCACGCTGCATCCGCAGCGGATACCAGTTGGCACCTGCAGCCTCAATCGCCTCGGCTGTTGATTCAATGGCTGTGGCAGGCGCCTTGACGGTGATAGTGGCAATGCGGCTGCCGCGATCGACCTGCGCATCGACCACGCTGTAGTGGTAGCCGGCGTCGTCAATGAGCGGCTTCAATGCCGTCAGCTCAATGCCTTTTGAGCCATTCAAGCCTGTAGCCCTTGTTGATTGAGCACGCAGTGCTTCTATTTCTGTAGCAAGCAGCTGGCCGAACTGCTGGGGCTTGGCATGGCCGTCAATCAGTTTCCAGTCTTTGGCTCGGTCAGCGCGAACGCCCTCGGACGTGGTGCAAAAGATGTCGGCGAGGTCGCGGCGCACCTTGCGCTTATCGGTCACGCGCGTCAGGCCGCCGGTACCGGGTAACACACCGAGCAGCGGTACTTCAGGAAGGCTTACGGTCGATGAACGGTCATCCACCATGATGATGCGGTCGCAGGCCAGCGCCAGCTCATAGCCACCGCCAGCGCAAGCGCCCGTGACCGAGGCAATGGACTTGAGGCCGTCTTTGCGCGACGAGTCCTCAAGGCCGTTGCGCGTCTCGTTGGTGAACTTGCAGAAGTTGACCTTCCAGCCGTGGGTCGACAGGCCCAGCATGTAGATGTTTGCGCCCGAGCACCAGATCTTTTCCTTGCCTGACTCAAACACCACCACCTTGACCGCCGGGTGCTCAAAGCGGATGCGGTTGATGGCGTCATGCAGCTCAATGTCAACGCCAAGGTCGTAGCTGTTAAGCTTGAGCTTGTAGCCCGGCTTGATGCCGCCGTCTTCATTGATGTCGAGTCTGAGTTTTGCGACGTCGCCCTCGACGCTGAGCGTCCAGTGCTGGTATTTGGCGGGGTGCGTGGCAAAGCTCACCATCTCGCGTTCCTGGCCCTCAATGACCTGTTTGAACAACAACGGTTCAGTCATGGCATTCATGTATTTGTCTCCTTGGTAAGTGGGGCAATGTGCGTTTGCGGGACCGCCCTTTTCAGGTCCGCAAGGCTTTGTTTCAGGGTGCGTGCAGCGGTATCGACCACGGCGTCAGCACGTGCATACAGCGATTCGCGGCTGGCCAGGATGCGGCGCAAGTCGTCCATGGCTTCATTGGTCGCGCCTTTGGTGGTACTGAAGGGCCGCATATCGCCCTGCGCAACAACACGGGCCATGTGTTCTTCCGGGCTGGCCTTGAGCCAGACGCAATAAAAGCGGCTTTGCAGCAGGTCAAAGGTCTCGCGCTCGCTGACGATGCTGCCGCCAGTAGTCATCACAACGCCATCAGGGTGGTCTTCGGCAATGCGGAACAGCGCACGCCGCTCGTAGCGGCGGTAACCGCCTTGGCCGTGCAGCAGCAAAATCTCGTTCATGCTGGTGCCGGCTTCGCGCTCGATCTCGCGGTCCAGTTCAATAAACGGCACGCCGCGCTCTGCGGCGAGCTGCGCACCCAGCGTAGATTTGCCGGCGCCGCGCAAGCCGATCAGGGCCACGCGCTGCTCCCGGCCCGACGAATCGCTCAGGCCAAAGGTACTGCCCAGCAAGCCATAGGCCTGGTCCAGCTGACTGTCATCAAGCCGCGACAGCAAACCCTGGGCACGCGCCAGCGCCGGGCGCGGTGCGTCCTGCAGCAGTTCGAGGATGGAAATATTTAGCGCCTGGGCCGCGGCTTCAAGGGAGTTGATGGACACATTGCCCTTGCCGGACTCGACATCGGCCAAGAAGCGCTCGCTCAGACCCGAATCAGACGCCAGCGCCTTGCGTGTCATGCCGCGCCGTGCACGCCAGGCGCGCACGCGGGCGCCTAGTTCGCTGAGCGTCTCTTTTGACTCGTGATTTGACATGGTTTTCAAGAAAACACCTTGCTTTTTGATTGCTTCGCAGTATACTTCCGTTAAATTTATTGTCAAGCAGTTTATTGCATTTTTTATTGTCCTTTGACGAACTTTAGATAATCAAAAAAACATGAAACTCAGAATACTTGTAGGTACCATGA
>JANYFF010000353.1 GCA_025362825.1 Polaromonas sp.
TGACTCATCCAGCAAAAAGCCCTGTCACCAGGGCTTTTTCACGGGCGCCTGTTTCTTGGCTCCGCGTCTTTTCAGACGCCCCAGACCACGTCGTCGCCGCTTTCGTGATTGCGCTTGAGCATATCGATGAAAGGCATGGCGCGCTGGCGCAAACCGGTGCCGTCACCGGGAACCACGGCTTCATCATGGTTTTGATCATGTGACTCTTCAAGCGCAATGGCCGCCTGTATAGCCGCGATGGCAGCCGGCATCTGTTCCGGCAGGATGATGCCGGTGGGGCCTGCGTCCTTGCCGATGATCTCAAGAATCTTGCGGCCGTTAGGCTCCAGCATGATCACGTCGCCTGCATTTTTGGATTTGAATTTGTAAAGCATGGAATCCTCTTCGGGGTTAACTTGTCGTTTCATTATGGGTGGGTTTCAGTCCTGCATGTGTAGGCCTGAACCGGATGTTCGCGTTGCCGGGCGCCCAGCTTCTCGCTTCACCAAGCGCTCCTTAAAACACTCGCTATCAAAAATATAGCTACATGCGACCGGAATACGCGGGCTAGGGGCCTATTTGATGCCTAAAAGTGCATTTCCAGCCTCCGCTGGAGCCTTTGCAGCATGTGCGCGGCGTTCAAACATGCGCAGGCGCTGACGCAAAATAGGCGCCATGTTCAATATTGCCACCGTTCAAAAACCGGCCGCACAGGCGCTGCAGCAGGACGGCCTCAGCCTGCTCTCCCCCGACGACCTGCGCAGCACCCTGCAACTCACGGCCCCGGACTGGGCCAGCGGCTGGCAGGGTCTGACCGACTCCTGGAACCGCCTGCCGCCGGATGCGCACCTCAAGGACGGCGGGCACTACCGCAAGCGTCGCCACGCCTGCTTTGTTCAGGACCTGGCAGCAGCCACCCTGACGCAGACGTCCCACCGGGCGCATTGGCAACCCACAGACTACAACGCCCTGCATGGCGGGTTTGAGCGCTGGTTTGACCCGATAGAGCCGGCCGTCGCCCAGGCGCCGGCCTGGACCGGACTGCTGGCGCAACTGGGCAAGCTGTTCGCCAGCGTCCAGCCGGTGGCGCAGTGGTATGTCGAGGCGCACCAGTTCCGCATCGACACCGCTGGCGGGGTAGGCCGCCCGACACCCGAGGGCGCGCACCGAGACGGGGTGAACTTTGTTGTTGTGCTGATGGTGGCCCGCCAGGGCGTCAAGGGCGGCGAAACCCGCGTGTTTGATGCGAACGGGCCGCAGGGCGTGCGCTTTGTGATGCAGCAGCCGCTGACCGCCCTGCTGCTCGACGATGCCCGGGTGATTCACGAAACCACGCCCATCTTCCCGGCCGATGGCGCTGCTGTGCCGGGTTTTCGCGACACGTTGGTGCTCACTTACAGGGCAACAGGCTTCCAGTCTCCCTAGCCTGACGGGCAAACGCCGGGCAAATACCCGCTTGACGGATTTACTTTAAACCTAAACAATTAAGGTCAAATCAATTCAGAGAGCAGCTACTGATGCGCATTCTTTGCCTGGGCGGCGGCCCTGCCGGTCTGTATTTCGCCCTGTTGACAAAGCTGGGAAACCCTCAAGACGAGGTGACGGTGATAGAGCGTAACCGCGCTTTTGACACCTTTGGCTGGGGTGTGGTGCTGTCAGACCAGACCCTTGAAAACCTGCGCCGCGCTGACCCTGCAAGCGGTGAGCTGATAGGCCAGGCCTTCAACCACTGGGATGATGTGGAGTTGTTTTTCAAAGGCCGCAACGTGCGCTCGGGCGGCCACGGCTTTTGCGGCATAGGCCGCAAGAAGCTGCTAAACATCCTGCAGGAGCGTTGCCTTGAAGTCGGCGTTGACCTGGTTTTTGAAACCGATGTGCAGGACGACCAGGCCATCGCCGTGCAATACAAGGCCGACCTCGTGGTGGCCAGCGACGGACTGAACAGCCGCATCCGCACACGCTACGCCGAAACCTTCAAGCCCGACGTTGAGCTGCGCGCCTGCCGCTTTGTCTGGCTTGGCACGCACAAGACCTTTGACGCTTTCACCTTTGCTTTCGAGCAGACGGAGCACGGCTGGTTTGCCGCGCATGCCTACCAGTTTGACGACAAGACCTCGACCTTCATCGTCGAAACGCCGGAAGCCGTCTGGAAGGCCCACGGCTTGGACAGCATGAGCCAGGAAGAAGGCATCGCCTTTTGCGAGCGCCTGTTTGCAAAATACCTGGACGGCAATCCGCTGATGAACAACGCCACCCACGTGCGCGGCTCGGCGATCTGGATACGCTTTCCCCGAGTTGTCTGCGGGCGCTGGGTGCACACGCAGGCCATTGAAGGCCGCGAGGTTCCCATCGTCCTGATGGGCGACGCAGCGCACACGGCGCACTTTTCGATTGGCAGCGGCACCAAGCTGGCGCTGGAAGATGCGATCGAGCTGGCCCGTTGCATCAGCCTGGCCCGCGACTTTGCCCAGCCCGGACAAACCGTGGACATCAACGCCGCGCTGAAGGACTATGAAGCCGAGCGCTCGGTAGAGGTTTTGAAAATCCAGAACGCCGCGCGCAATTCAACCGAGTGGTTTGAAAACGTCGAGCGCTACAGCAGTCTGGAGGCGGAACAGTTTTTCTATTCGATGATGACGCGTTCGCAGCGCATCAGCCACGAGAACCTGCGCGTGCGCGATGCGGAGTGGCTGCAGAACTACGAACAGTGGCTGGCGAAAAGCAGCGACCCGCACGCACCGCCGCCCATGCTGTTGCCCTTAAAAGTGCGCGAACTCAGTTTGAAGAATCGTATCGTCGTATCGCCGATGGCAACCTATAGCGCCATCGATGGCATGCCCCAGGACTTTCACCTGGTACACCTGGGCGCGCGTGCGCTGGGTGGTGCGGCACTGGTATTTGTTGAAATGACTGCGCCCTGCCCCGAAGGCCGCATCACACCGGGTTGCCCCGGCCTCTGGAATGACGCACAGGAGGCAGCCTTCAAGCGGATTGTGGACTTTGTGCATGCTTCGGGCGCCGGCGCCAAAATTGGCCTGCAGTTGGGGCACAGCGGCGCCAAGGGCTCAACCCAGGTCGGCTGGGAAGCCACTGACGAGCCATTGCCTGCCGGCAACTGGCCGCTGCTGGCGGCCAGCGCACTGGCCTACGGGCCCAATAACCAGGTGCCGGCCGCCATGACGTGTGAGGACATGAATCACCTGACAGCGCAGTTCGTGGCTTCCACCCGCCGGGCTGCCGATGCGGGCTTTGACTGGCTGGAGCTGCACTGCGCGCACGGCTACCTGCTCTCTGGCTTCATCACGCCGCTGACCAACCTGCGCAGTGATGCGTACGGCGGCACGATTGAAAATCGCTGCCGCTACCCGCTGGAAGTTTTCCGCGCCATGCGCAAGGTGTGGCCGGCGTCCCTGCCCATGAGCGTGCGGATTTCGGCGCATGACTGGGCGCCGGGCGGCAACACGGCAGACGACGCCGTAGCAATCGCACGCCTGTTCAAGGCCGCCGGTTGCGACTTCATCGACGTGTCGTCGGGCCAGACGACGCGCGACGCCAAACCAGTTTATGGCCGCATGTACCAGACCCCTTTTGCCGATCGCATCCGCAACGAAGTGGGTATCCAGACCATCGCGGTCGGTGCCATTTCGGAGGTCGACCATGTCAACAGCATCATCGCTGCGGGCCGCGCCGACCTCTGCGCGATTGCGCGCCCACACCTTGCCGACCCCGCCTGGACACTGCACGAAGCGGCCAGACTGCAAAGCCGGCATGTCAGCTGGCCCTTGCCCTATATCAGCGGGCGGGACCAGCTCTACCGCGAGATTTCAAAGCAAAAAGAGGCTGCAGCCCAGGTAATAGCTGCGCCTTCAGCTATTAAATAAATAGCATTGAGAAGCAGGAGAGCAACATGGACATGGAAACCAGCGGCCACAGCGAACACCCCGAAGCACTGCGATTATGGTTGCGGCTGCTGACCTGCACCCAGCTGGTGGAAAAGCAGGTGCGCAGCCAGTTGCGCGAGCAATTCGACACCACGCTGCCGCGCTTTGACCTGATGGCCCAGCTCGAACGCAGCCCGGACGGTCTGAAGATGAACGAGCTGTCGCGCCGCATGATGGTCACCGGCGGCAACGTTACCGGCATCACCGACCAGCTGGTGGCTGAGGGCCTGGTGGAGCGTGTGGATGTCGAAGGCGACCGCCGAGCCTACCGCGTGCGGCTCACGCCGCGCGGCCGCAAGGTGTTTGGCGACATGGCGCACCAGCACGAAAGCTGGATTGTGTCGGCGTTTGCCGCGCTGTCACCGCGAGAGGTTGAGTCGCTGCACAAACTGCTGGGCAAGGTCAAGCAGCACCAGACCCAGCAACTCGCCCTGCAAGCTGGCCAGGCGCAGGACATCCAGGCAGCCCAGACCGAAAAACCGGAGATCCAGATCGCATGAAGCACTACATCGGCAAGTCGAACCCCATGCACGCGCAGTTTGATGCGCTGGCCCATTACCAAGCGGCGCACTTTGCCTACGCCTTTGAGGCCGGCGTGGCCACCCTGACCCTGAACCGGCCGGAGCGAAAAAACCCGCTGACGTTTGAC
>JANYFF010000362.1 GCA_025362825.1 Polaromonas sp.
TTTTTGGCCAGCAGTTCGGTGTTGTAGCCAAAACCGAGAGGACCCAGGTACACGCCCACGGTACGGTATTTAGAGTCGGTGGCCTGCTTTTGGGCCCAGGGGTACAAAGCGCCCAGCTGCGGCGATTTGTATTCGAGGGTCAGGTTCTGTTCTGCAGCCTGCAGATGTGGATCACCGGTGCCCCCAAACCAGATGTCGGTTTTGGGATTGGCCTTCTCGGCGTTCAGCTGTGCCAGTGCTTCACCAGAACCTTTGGCAGTCATGTTGATTTTGACGCCAGTGGTACGCGCATAGACCGTCGTCATCAGACTGCACCAGTCAACCTGCACCGAGCAAATCATGTTGACCTGACCCTGCGCAGCCGCGCCAAAAGAAAGACTGGCGAATGCCATGCTTGCTACAAGCTTTTTCATAAACGCCTCAAAGTAATTTAATTACGGCCAGAGCATAGCTGACCTTGCAAAAGTCTCACTACCGGGGAAACACCAATGTAAGCCGCAGGCCTATCATGAATATCAAGAATTTCTATCCTGAAATGAAACTAAGTTACAGTACCAACAACTATTCTGGACACAACCCATGAGTTTTGATCTGATCCTGTTTGGCGGCACCGGCGACCTAGTTTGGCGAAAGCTGCTGCCAGCGTTATTTCAGGCCTTTCGCCACGGCTCACTGCCCGCTGGTGGGCGGATTGTAGGTGTGGCCCGCGATGATTTATCTGACGCCCAATACCGCGCCCTGATCAAGACGCGTTTTGACGATGTGGATCTTGCCAAGCGTCCGAGTGAGGAAGAATTCGCACGTTTTGCATCCATGCTTTTTTACCTGCGTATGGACCTGTCAAATCCGGCTGACTACTTCAGACTGGGTGCAAAGCTCAAGGAGCACGCTTGGGATACGGTAGTGATGTACCTGGCAACAGCGCCCGGCCTTTTCACGACCTTCTGTGAACAGATTGCCATAGCGGGCCTGAATGGCCCGCAGATGCGTGTCGTGCTTGAAAAGCCGCTGGGACATGATCTGCAGTCGAACCGCGCCATCAACGAAAGCGTGCGTCGGGTTTTCAGCGAAAAACAGATCTTCCGGATTGACCATTACCTCGGCAAACCATCCGTACAAAACCTGTTTGCCTTGCGGTTTGGCAATGCGCTGTTCGAGCCCCTCTGGCGGCGTGAAACCATTGCCAATATTCAGATCACGATTGCCGAAGAACTTGGTATTGAAAAGCGCGGCGCGTTTTATGACAGCACGGGCGCGTTGCGCGACATGGTGCAAAACCACGCGCTGCAACTGCTTTGCGCGATTGGTATGGAGCCTCCCATCAACGCACACGCCGACGCCATACGCGACGAAAAGCTCAAGGTCTTGCGTTCACTGAAAGCGTGGACACCCGAGACGCTGCGACAACACGTTGTCAGGGGCCAGTACGGCGCAGGCAACATCGATGGAGCAGCAACCCAAGCCTATCGCCGTGAAACCGGCGTGGGCGATGGCAGCAACACCGAGACATTCGTGGCCTTGCGCTGTGAAATTGCCAACTGGCGCTGGGCTGGCGTCCCGTTTTATATCCGAACTGGCAAACGACTGGCGGGTCGTTCAGCTTACATAGAAGTGAACTTCAGGCCTGCACCGCATGCGATTTTTAAATCACCACTGGGTATCGCCAACCGCCTTGTGATACATCTACAGCCCAAAGACGGACTTGAATTGCACCTGTTTGCGCAGGGCCAGCAAAACCGTCTGACCAGCCAGACCTTGGCGCCAGTGCAATTGGACCTCGACTTTGACAAGCGCTTTGGTTCGGAGCGCGTCGGCGCCTACGAACGCCTGTTGCTCGACGTCATTGATGGGCGTCTCAATCTGTTTGTACGCAGCGACGAGCAGGAAGAAGCCTGGCGCTGGGTGGAACCCGTCATGGATGCATGGAAAAATGATTCGGAAGGCCCTAGGCCTTATGCGGCGGGCACATGGGGGCCTAGCGCCAGCAGCGCGATGATTGCCAGAGATGGTTATTGCTGGACGGAAGAATGTTAAGTCTGTGGCCCCCACGGTCGTTCACTTCGTGTAACTTCCTGCCCCCCACGGGGGCCGCTGCGCCTGCGGCCCGGCAAAGCCGGTTCCGCGGCCCCGGCTTGGTTGGGACCGATTGGGCGCATGGAGCACTGGCTTGACTTTCAGCGTCCACGGTCTTGCTGTCTCCCGCGGGATTGCGATTGGCCGTGCCGTGCTGGTGGCTTCGAGCCGGGCCGATGTTGCGCACTACTTCATTGAGGCGGACAAGTCGCTTGAGGA
>JANYFF010000365.1 GCA_025362825.1 Polaromonas sp.
TTTCTCCATCATGCGCGGCAGCACCGACTCTGATGATGAGGTGCCCAGCACGATGAGCAGTTCTTCCTTGATGTATTTGATGAACTTCCAGATGCTGAAGCCGTGAAAGCGTGCAATGGTGCCGAGCACAACAAAGATAAAAATCAGGCAGGTCAGGTAGAACGCGCCCATCAGCTTGCCCAGCGAGAACAGCGAGCCGACGCCGTATTTGCCGATGGTGAAAGCCATTGCACCGAAAGCGCCTATGGGTGCAAGCTTCATGATGAAGCCGACGATGGCAAACAGCACATGCGAGATTTTTTCGATGAAGTCAAATACCAGCGTGCCGCGGCCGCCAAAGCGGTGCAGCGCAAAGCCGAACAGCACGGCTATCAGAAGCACCTGCAGAATTTCGCCTTTGGCAAACGCATCTACCAGTGCTGTCGGAATGATATTGAGGATGAAATCAGTCGTGCCGACCATCTTCCCAGGGCCGGTGTACGCGGCGATTGATTTGGTGTCGAGCGTGGACGCATCCACATTCATGCCTGCGCCCGGCTGAAAGACGTTGACCAGTACCAGCCCGATGATGAGCGCAAAGGTGCTGACGACTTCAAAGTACAAAAGCGCCAGGCCGCCGGTCTTGCCGACCTTTTTCATGTCTTCCATGCCGGCGATACCGATCACAACCGTGCAGAAAATGATGGGTGCAATCATCATCTTGATGAGCTTGATAAAACCATCGCCAAGGGGCTTCATTTCTGCGCCCATCGTGGGGTATAGGTGGCCGAGCGCCACACCTGCAATGACGGCGCACACCACCTGGAAATAAAGTGAACGGTAAAGGGGAAGTTTGGTTGTGATGGCCATGGTTGTTGGCATCCGGGGGATGCGTGTTGTTCGTGGTGCTGTCAATATAGTAGTTTCGGGTGTTTATGCAATGCGGGAAACCACAGTTTTACCTTGGCCGCCCCGTCAGGCGCGGTCTGGCCTCGTGTACGCTAGCTGCACCACGCAAAAAAGTGTGCCTCTGCGAAAGATGTCCCATGAAAAAACTCCTCGGCTTTTCCCTGTTGTCTGTCACCGTGATGCTGTCCATGCTTTTCTGGCTGACCCGCGCGGGCGCCGAGCAGGTGGGCGAAGTCAGCACCGTCTTCAACCTGCTGAGCCCCAATCACAAAATCGTGGTGGATGCCCATGACGATCCCAAGGTCGGTGGCGTTACCTGCTATGTCTCGCGCGCCAAAACCGGCGGCTACAAGGGTGCGCTGGGCCTGGCCGAAGACAAGTCAGAAGCGTCGATTGCCTGCCGCCAGGTTGGCCCCATCACCTTTGTCAAACCGCTGGAGATGCAGGAAGAAATCCTGAACGAGCGCATTTCATTGGTCTTCAAAAAGATCCGCGTGGTGCGCATGGTCGACAAGGCGCGCAACACGCTGGTCTACCTGACTTACTCTGACCGCGTCATTGAGGGTTCACCACAAAACAGCGTAACTGCAGTGGCGGTAGACCGGGCGATAAGAATTCCGATCCAGTAATCTTCACAGCGCCCAGCGACCAGAACTTTACTGGACATTTACGTACTGCTTTCCAGCGGTATGCGGAGCGTTGCGGGCATGCCGTGATAATTATTTCAGACCCCTCGGGGGCTCTTCTTATCGGCAGTCAGCCGCGTGACCTACATGATCTGTAGGCCTCAATGTACAAAATATGTTTTAAATGTGCTTCGCGCTGGCACAGACCGGCCGACCCGGATAACAAGGATTACCGATGAACCCGCCACCTGAAGTGCCGCCTTCCAATTCCACACATTCCCGTTTGCCTGCCTTGGCTGAGTCGCCACCTAGAAGACAATTGAATCGCCGCGCCACAATCGTTGGTGGCGTCATTGCTGTCCTGCTGCTCGTTGCATTGGGCTACCTAGCCTGGTATCTGACCCGTCCGGCCGCGTCAACTGGCGCGGGCGCAGGGCAGGGCGGCCCAGGAGGGCCTGGTGGCGGCCGAGGCGGCGCTGCCAGCACGGTAGGCGTGGCAATCGCCGAGCGCGCCAGCATCCCGGTGATTCTTGACGCCCTGGGTACCGTGACACCGCAGGCTACCGTCAAGGTACGGCCGCAGGTTTCAGGGGTACTTGAAAAAGTTCTCTTCAAGGAAGGTCAAATGGTACGTGCCGGCGACCTGTTGGCCACCATCGATCCCCGCCAGTTTGAAATGGCTTTGATGCAGGCCTCTGGCCAGCGACTGCGCGATGAGGCCCAACTCGACAGCGCCAAAGTCACCTTGCAGCGCTACAAAACCCTGCTGGACCAGGACTCCATTGCCCGCCAGGACGTCGATACCCAGGCAGCGCTGGTCAAACAGCTCGAGGCCACCGTCGTCATCGACAAGGCATCCGAAGGTACGGCGCGTCTGAACCTTGGCTACACCCGCGTGGTGGCTCCGGTGAGCGGCCGGGTTGGTCTGCGTGTGGTGGACGTCGGCAATGTCGTCAGCTCAGGCGACGCCAATGGCGTGGTGCTGATCACGCAGGTTTCACCGATTGATGTGGTGTTTTCCATTCCACAGGACCGGGTTGGCGAGCTGCCGCAGACGCCCGGTTCATCCATGAAAGCCACGGCGCTTGACAGAGCGCGTACCACTGTGCTCGATACCGGTGTCTTTGCTTCGCTGGACAACCAGGTCGATACAACCACAGGCACGGTCAAGGCCAAGGCACGTTTTTCCAACAGCAAACTGACCTTGTTTCCGAGCCA
The DNA here is from genome assembly GCA_025362825.1 of Polaromonas sp. Lineage (GTDB taxonomy): Bacteria > Pseudomonadota > Gammaproteobacteria > Burkholderiales > Burkholderiaceae_C > Polaromonas. The sequence goes on from JANYFF010000365.1 coordinate 2,733, forward strand.
GTTTGTCAACGTGCAGCTGCTCGTCAGGACGCTTGAAAACGCCGTGGTCGTGCCGGTCACAGCCATGCGTCAGGGCAGCAGCGGTGACTATGTGTACGTGCTCAACGTGGCTGACCGCACTGTCTCGCTGAGGCCGGTCAAGCGCGGTCAGGCCACGGTGGACAAGATCGTTGTCGAGTCCGGCCTGCAGGCTGGCGAGCGCGTTATCACCGAAGGCGCTGACCGCCTGAAGGACGGCGCCCGCGTAGTGCTGGCAGGCGATGCGCCACGCACCGGCGGGGGTGGCGCTGGCCGGCAAGGTCGCCGCCAAGGCGCCAGTGCCGCGCAAGGTGGCGCTTCGGGCTCTGTCGCACCAGCTGCAGGCGCTGCTTCCGGAGTGCCTGGCGCGGCTGCGGCACCTGGTGAGCCGGACATGCGGCCGCAGCGGCGCGCGTCTGCTGCTGCAGACAGCGCAGCCGCACCTGCGCCCGGCGCTGCGTCCCCGATAGTCACAGATGCTGGACCTACTGCCGAACAGCGCGTACGCATGCTCGACCAGGTCAAAGACGATCCGGTCGCCCTGGAACGCCGCAAGAAATTTTTTGAAAAGCTCGACAGTGGCGATCCAGATGCCCTGGCGCGCTGGAAGGCCATGGCTGAAAAGCGGCAGCAGGGTGGACGGCCGGCGCAATGATCTGCCATCCATGGTTTTTTAAAAGGGGTGCGGCTTGAGCCCGTCACGCCCCTTCATATTGCGCCCAGTCGCCACCTCGCTGCTGATGGTGGCCATCGTGCTTGCCGGCCTTATGGGATTCAAGTTTTTGCCGCTGTCGGCTTTGCCGCAGGTTGATTACCCGACCATTCAGGTGCAGACGCTGTACCCGGGCGCCAGCCCCGATGTCATGGCGCAGACAGTGTCGGCTCCGCTTGAACGCCAGTTCGGCCAGATGGCCGGCCTGACCCGCATGAGTTCGACCAGTGCTGCCGGCGTGTCCATCATCACGCTCCAATTTGGCCTAGGCCTGACGCTGGACGTTGCCGAGCAGGAGGTGCAGGCCGCCATCAACGCCGGTGGCTCGCTGCTGCCTGCCGACCTGCCCGCACCGCCCGTATATGCCAAGGTCAACCCTGCCGATGCACCAGTGTTGACGCTGGCCATCACATCCGACACCATGCCCCTTACCGAGGTGCAAAACATTGTCAACACGCGCCTGGCTTTGAAAATCAGCCAGGTCAACGGGGTGGGCCTGGTATCCCTCAGCGGCGGCCAGCGGCCTGCCGTGCGCATACAGGTCGACACACGGGCGCTGGCGTCCTACGGCCTGGCGCTGGATTCGTTGCGCACCGCCATCTCGGCGGCCAACGCCAACGGCGCCAAGGGCAGCATTGACGGCCCGACGCGTGCCTACACCATCAACTCAAACGACCAGCTGCTGGCCGCTGCTGACTATAAAAATCTCATCATCGCTTACCGCAACGGCGCAGCCATCCGTGTGACGGATGTGGCCCAGGTCGTCGACAGCGCCGAAAACATCAAGCTTGGCGCATGGAGTGGCCTTAAACCCGCCATCATCCTGAATGTGCAACGCCAGCCGGGCGCCAACGTGATTGCAACGGTGGACGCCATCAAGGCCAAATTGCCAGAGCTCCAGTCCGGCCTGCCGACGGCGTTGAATGTGGATATTCTCAGCGACCGCACCACTGGCATACGCGCGTCCGTCATGCATGTGGAGATTGAACTGCTGCTGGCCGTGCTGCTGGTGGTGCTGGTGATTTTTGCCTTCCTGCACAGCCTGCGCGCAACCGTGATTGCCAGCGTTGCCGTGCCAATCTCGCTCATCGGCACCTGTGGGGCGATGTACCTGCTGGGCTACAGCCTGAACAACCTGAGCCTGATGGCGCTGACGATTGCCACTGGCTTCGTCGTGGATGACGCCATCGTGATGATCGAGAACATTTCACGCTACATCGAGGAGGGCGAGGCGCCCATGGACGCGGCCTTCAAGGGCGCAGAACAGATTGGTTTCACCATTATTTCGCTGACGGTCTCGCTGATCGCAGTGCTGATCCCGCTGCTCTTCATGGGTGATGTAGTGGGCCGGCTGTTCCGCGAGTTCGCCATCACGCTGGCCATCACCATCCTCATATCTGCCGTGGTCTCGCTGACGCTGGTGCCTATGATGTCGGCGCGCTGGCTCAAACCCGAACCCAAGGCCGATGAAAGCAAGCCCGAAGGTCGGCTGCAGCGCTTCTTCAGCGGCGTGATGACGAAGTACGACTCGGCGCTGGGCTGGGTGTTCAGGCGCCAGGGACTGACGCTGCTGGTGGCATTGGCAACCCTGCTGCTGACGGTGCTGCTGTATGTGCTTATCCCCAAGGGGCTGTTCCCCACGCAGGACACCGGCCAGCTGCAGGCGCGCGTTGAAACCTCGCAATCCATCTCCTATGGTCGGATGGCCGAACTGCAGCAAGCCACGGCCAAAGTCATCCTGGAAGATCCGGACGTCGAAAGCCTGAGTTCATTTATCGGTGTCGATGCGGCCAACAACACCATGCTCAATACCGGGCGCATGCTGATCAACCTCAAGAGTTCGCGTGCTGGCACCCAGCAGGAAACCATGGACCGTCTGCGTGAGCAGGCAGGCAAGATCGCCGGCGTCACGCTCTACCTCCAGCCGACGCAAGATCTGACCATCGACGCTGAAACTGGTCCGACGCAGTTCCGCATTTCGCTCGAAGGTTCTGACAACGCCGTGGTGGTGCAGTGGGCCAACAAGTTGGCCCAGCGCATGCACGAGCTTGCCGACCTGCGCAATGTGGCATCCGATGCCGGATCGCAGGGACCGTCTGCTTACATCACGGTAGACCGCGACACGGCGGCTCGCCTGGCCATCACCACATCGTCGATTGACGATGCGTTGTACAGCGCTTTTGGCCAGCGCATCGTCTCGACCATCTTCACTGAGACCAACCAGTACCGCGTCATTCTGGAGGCTATGCCTAACCAGCTCACGACCGCTGCTTCGCTGGGTAACTTGCAGCTCAAGACCGGTAGCGGCAGCACCACGCCGCTGTCGGCGGTGGCTACCATCACCGAGCGGCCAGCGCCCCTGCAGGTTACCCACGTGGACCAATTCCCGGCTACCACCCTGGGCTTTGACACTGCACCGGGTGTTTCACTAGGCCGTGCGGTGGACGAGATCAAAAAGGCAGCCACAGACATCGGCATGCCAGCCAGCGTGACCATGACTTTCCTGGGCGCTGCTGGCGCCTACCAATCTTCGCTGTCAAACCAGCTATGGCTCAATTTGGCGGCGGTGGTCTGCGTCTACATCGTGCTGGGCGTACTGTATGAAAGCTATATCCATCCGCTGACGATTTTGTCCACGCTGCCATCGGCCGGCGTGGGTGCCTTGCTGGCATTGATGATCAGCGGCTCTGACCTCGGCGTGATCGGCATCATCGGGATTATTTTGCTGATCGGTATCGTGAAGAAAAACGCCATCATGATGATCGACTTCGCCATCGACGCGGAGCGCAACCAGGGCAAGTCGGCTCAGGAAGCCATTCACCAGGCCGCGCTGCTGCGCTTCAGGCCCATCCTGATGACCACGCTGGCTGCGTTGTTTGCCGCAGTGCCCCTGATGCTGGGCTTTGGCGAAGGTGCCGAGCTACGCAGGCCTTTGGGTTTGGCGATTTTTGGCGGACTGATTGTCAGCCAGATGTTGACCTTGTTCACGACGCCGGTGATTTATCTTGGCTTTGACCGGCTGGCGAAGCGGTTTCGCGGGAAGGGCGGGGTGTGATGGTTTTTTCATGCCATTTAATGGCTGCAGCCCCCGTAATGCGAGCATATGTTGCTATTGAACATATAGCGGCGCGTTGTATGGATAGGCCGGGGGTTGCCCGGCGGCAAGTCACTTTATCTTTGCTTCGCCAAAGAAAAGTAACCAAAAGAAAGGCGACCCTGTTCGTCGTCCCTTCGCTTCGCTGCGGGCACACTGCGGTGCTCGGTCAAAGCGGGGTCTGGCAAGAACTCGCCTGCGGCTCAAACAATGCCAGCCCTGATCCGCTTTGCCCTGTGCTCCTCGCCTCCTCTCCAAGGGTTGGGGGGGGGAGAACATGCGGACAGGCACTGAAACCCCGCACTGTCATTGCGGACTTGATCCGCAATCCATGGGAAACGGAGCGGGGATGGATCCCGGATCGAGTCCGGGATGACACAGGGGGAAGGAGCCCGAATCCGAATCCATTCCCCCACCCCGTTGAGGCTGGGCTGAGCAGCGCAGACGGAGGCGGAAGGTCGGGCCAAACTTGTTTGAGCCACAGGCGAGTGGTTTGGACCGCCGCCAGAGTCGAGCAGCGCAGGTTGCCTGTAGCGCAGCGAAAGGACCCAGACGTCGGGTCACCTTTCTTTTCGTTAGGTTTCTTTGGTGAAGCAAAGAAAAGTAACTCGCCTGCCGGGGCGACTCCCGGCCTGGTAGTGAAGGGCAAAGCGGTTAATTCAGCGCTGCTATCAAGAGGCTATCAATGAACCTCTCAGAACCCTTCGTCCGAAGACCCGTAGCCACAGTCCTCCTCACCATAGGCCTCGCCCTCGGCGGCATAGGCGCGTTTTTCGTATTGCCCGTGTCCCCGCTGCCGCAAGTTGATTTCCCGGTGATCTCGGTCAGCGCGTCCATTCCCGGCGCAAGTCCCGACACCATGGCCAGCAGCGTTGCGACGCCGCTGGAGCGGCGGCTCGGTACGATTTCTGGTGTCAATGAGATGACCTCGTCGAGCAGCAGTGGCTCGACACGCATCAACTTGCAGTTTGACCTGAATCGCAAGATTGACGCTGCCGCGCGTGAAGTCCAGGCGGCCATCAATGCCTCGCGTGCCGACCTGCCTTCGACCTTGCGCAGCAACCCGACCTACCGCAAGGCCAACCCAGCCGCAGCGCCGGTCATCATCCTGGCGCTGACGTCAAAGACTCGTTCGCCGGGGCAAATTTACGACCAGGTGTCCAACCTGATGCAGCAGAAGATCTCGCAGGTCACGGGCGTGGGTGATGTCGAGCTTGGCGGCGCATCGCTGCCGGCAGTGCGTGTCGAACTGCTGCCGTTTGCACTGAATCGCTATGGCGTCAGTATGGAGGACGTGCGGGCTGCGCTGCAAGCATCGAATGTCAACCGCCCCAAGGGTGCGATTGAAGGTAACGGCCAGCGCCTCCAGATTTATTCGGGTTCCAACACCGCCACTGGTGGTCTCAAGGCCGCCGACTATTTGCCGCTGGTGGTGGCCTGGCGCAATAATTCGGCGATCCGTCTGAGTGATGTGGCTGACGTGGTGGACGGCGTTGAAAACACCAACACGCTGGGTCTTTTCAATGGCGATCCGGCGGTGATTGTGCTGGTGACGCGTCAGCCCGGCGCCAACGTGATTGAAACCGTTGATGGCGTGCGTGCGCTGTTGCCCGAGCTGCAGGCGCAACTGCCACAGGACATACGCCTGTCGGTTGCATCGGACAGTACCAATTCCATACGCGCTTCGCTGCACGAAATCGAGATCACGCTGCTTATCTCCGTCGTGTTGGTCGTGCTTGTTGTCAGCGCTTTTTTGCGCAGTGCGCGGGCCACCATCATTCCGGCGGTGGCGACCGTGGTGTCGTTGCTGGGCACCTTTGGCGTGATGTATTTTCTGGGCTTTAGCCTCAACAACCTGAGCCTGATGGCGCTCACTGTTGCGACCGGCTTTGTGGTGGACGATGCCATCGTGGTGCTTGAAAACACGGCGCGCCATATCGAGGCTGGCATGAACCGCATGCAGGCTGCGCTGCTGGGCGCCCGCGAGGTTGGCTTTACCGTTCTGTCGATCAGTCTGTCGCTCGTGGCGGTGTTTATCCCGCTGCTGTTCATGGGCGGGCAGACGGGGCGGCTGTTCCGTGAGTTCGCTGTTACGCTGTCGGCCGCCGTGGTGATTTCGCTGGTGATTTCGCTAACCACCACGCCCATGATGTGCGCCTGGCTGCTCAAGGACAAGTCGCAGGAAGACGAGCAGGCCGGCAAGCCGCCTGGCCGCTTTGCCGTCATACCGCGCTGGTTTGAAAACGGCTTCAACCGGGTGCTTCGGACTTATGAGGTCAGCCTCGACTGGGCGCTGGGCAGCAAGCTGCTGGTGATGCTGATCTTGCTGGCTGTCATTGGCTTGAATGTGTTCTTGTTCGTCAAGGTGCCCAAGGGCTTTTTCCCGCAGCAGGACACCGGGCAAATCAGTGGTGGCCTGCGCGCCGACCAGAGCATTTCCTTCCAGGCCATGCAGGGCAAGCTCAAGCAACTTGTGGATATCATCCGGCAAGATCCGGCGGTCGATACCGTGGTCGGCTTTACCGGTGGCAGCCGTGCCGGCGGCGGCTTCATGTTCATCAACCTCAAGCCTGCGGATCAGCGCACCGAGGCTGGCCAGGCCGTGATTGCCAGGCTGCGCCCGCAGCTTGCAAAAGTCACCGGCATCAGCCTGTTTTTGAACCCTGTGCAGGACCTGCGCGGAGGTGGCCGGGCCAGCAACTCGACCTACCAGTACACACTTAAGAGCGACAACGTGGCCGACCTGCGCAAGTGGGCTGCGCGGCTGGCGGACCAGATGAAGCTGCAGGATGCCCTGACCGATGTCGACACCGACCAGCAGGACAACGGCGTTGAAACCATGGTCACGGTGGACAAGGACGCTGCAGCGCGGCTGGGCATCAGTTCGCGTGATGTGGACAACGCGCTGTACAACGGCTTCGGCCAGCGCCAGGTTGCCACGATCTACAGTGAACTGAACCAGTACCACGTCGTTATGGAAGTCGCACCACGGTTTATTCGCAGCCCCGAATCGCTCAAGGACATTTATGTACCGTCGTCCTTCAAGTCTGCCGCTGCTGTGGCGCAGGCCAGCGTTGCCACGACTTCGACGCTCAGCAACATCGTCAACCCGGCCCTGCGCGATCAGTCCACCGGGCAGGCCTTGAGTTCAGCGGCAACCACCATGGTGCCGCTGTCAACCTTTGCGCGTTTTACAGAAAACCCTAAGCCCTCATCGGTGAACCACCAGGATGCAGAGCTGGCCACCACCGTGTCATACAACCTGGTCGATGGTTTTGTGCTGGCGCAGGGCCAGGCGGCCGTCAGGCAGGCGGAATCTGAAATCGGCCTGCCCAACAATGTGCGCGGCAGCTTTCAGGGCACAGCGCGCAACGCGCAGGAGTCGCAGGACCAGCAGCCACTGCTGATCTTGGCGGCGCTGGTCGTGATCTACATCGTGCTCGGCATTCTGTACGAGAGCCTGGTGCACCCGGTGACCGTGCTGTCTACCCTGCCGTCGGCGGGTGTGGGTGCGGTGCTGGCTCTGATGATTTTTAAACTGGATTTCTCGCTCATCGCGCTGATCGGTGTTTTCCTGCTGATAGGCATCGTCAAGAAGAACGCCATCCTGATCATCGACTTTGCCATCGAGGCCGAGCGTGCGCGCGGGCTGTCTGCTATCGAAGCGGTGCGTGAAGCCTGCCTGCTGCGCTTCAGGCCCATCCTGATGACGACGCTCGCGGCCGTTCTGGGCGCCTTGCCGTTAGCCATCGGGTTTGGCGAGGGCGCCGAGCTGCGCCGTCCGCTCGGCATTGCCATCATTGGCGGGCTGATCGCCAGCCAGTTGCTGACGCTGCTCACCACACCGGTGGTGTACGTGCTGATGGACAAGCTGCGCCGCCGCAGCCCGTCCGAGCGTCATTTGAGCCGTGCATCGGGCGAATCTTCATCCAGCGGACTGCATCCTGGCGCGCCGCTGCAACCGCAATAAAGACTGCCATGCAACCACGTTTCCACCTCCACGTTCATCGCCATGTCCTTGCCCTGGCTGCTGTCACGCTGCTCGCCGCAGGCTGTGCGGTCGGCCCGGCCTACCAGCGGCCCGACACGGTTGAAGTCAGCGCTTTCAGGGAGGCCAACGGTTGGGTCCAGGCAGTCCCCGCCGATGCACTGGAGCGCGGTCCGTGGTGGCAGCTGTTCAACGACCCGGTGCTCAATGACCTGGCCGGGCGTGTAGAGGTTTCCAACCAGAATGTGGCCGCTGCAGTGGCGTCGTATGCGCAGGCGCGCGCGCTGGTCGCCCAGCAAAGGGCTTCACTGTTTCCTTCGCTGTCACTGAACGGCGGCGCGACACGCTCGTCCGGTGCCGGCACCAACGACCAGGTCGCTATCGGCGGCGCATGGGCGCCCGACGTCTGGGGCCGGCTGGGCCGAGTAGTGGACGGCGCCACGGCCACTGCGGCGGCCAGCGCGGCCGACCTGGCATCTGCAAAACTTTCGGCGCAGGGCACGTTGGCTATCAGCTACCTGTCGCTGCGCCAGCAGGACGCACAGATCGCCTTGCTGGCAACGACGATTGAAGGCTACAAACGCGCGCTGGATATCACGCAGAATCGTTACAACGCCGGTGTGGTTGCCCGCACCGACCTGCTGCAGGCGCAGACCCAACTCGCCAATGCCAGGGCGCAGCAGGCCGGGCTACAGCGGCAGCGCGCTGTTTATGAGCACGCCATTGCGGTGCTGATCGGGCAGGCCCCCGGCAATTTTGCAGTTGCTGCTACCACCTGGAGCCCGGTGGTACCCGAGGTGCCGGTTAGCGTGCCGTCCACGCTGCTGCAGCGCCGGCCCGACATTGCGGCCGCCGAGCGCCGGGTGGCGGCCGCCAATGAGCAGATCGGCATAGCCAAAAGCGCCTATTACCCCAGCTTGAGCCTCAATGCATCGGTTGGCAGCGGCGCCAGCCGTGTGTCAGACCTGTTCAGGGCGTCCAGCAGTTTCTGGTCGCTGGGCATCTCAGCCGCGCAGGTGCTGTTTGACGCCGGTGCCACCGGTGCGCGGGTTGCGGGTGCCGAGGCCGGCCAGGCGCAGGCCGTGGCCGTGTACCGCCAGGCTGTGCTGGCCGCTTTCCGCGATGTTGAAGACCAGCTTGCCGCCACCCGCGTGCTGGCCATCCAGGAGCAGTTCAGCCGTGAAGCATCGGTCTCGGCCGATCTGGTCGAGCAGCAGCTACTTAACCGCTACCGCAGCGGGCAGGTGGGATACACCGACGTCATCAACGCACAGACCACGGCGCTCAACGCACGCATCGCGCTGGGCCAGGTCATGGCCCAGCGCCAGACCACGGCCGTGGCATTGATCCAGGCGCTAGGGGGCGGCTGGCAGGCCCCTTAAAAGGCTCCAGAGGCCCTGTGGAAGCAAAAAAGGCATCAAAAGTGCCCGTTGCCCCGGCGCACTGGCCATCTTATGCTATTAAAAGTATAGCAAATAGATTCATTTAGCCGGAATTGCCCGTCCGTGCAGCGCCGCCAGAAAGAACTTCGCCGCTTCGCTCAGCGGCCGGTCGCTGCGGATGATGGAGCCAAACGCCTCCATCTTGTGTTCTATCAGGCAGGGAAGTACCGCCAGCTGGCCGTGTGCGGCGTAGCTGTCGGCAATCGACTGCGGCACCACGCCCACCATGTCGGTTTCAGCCAGCAGGCAGGTGGTGGTGACGATGGACGCCGTTTCAATCAGGCCGCGCGGCGGCAGCGCCTGCAGCATGCGGAACTCCTGGTCCAGCACCTCGCGCATCGGACTGCCGACGGGCTGCAATATCCAGGGGTAGTCGAGCAGGCTGGAAAATTCGACGGTCTTTTTGCGCGCCAGCGGGTGGTGCACGCCCACCACCACCGCCAGCGCCTCGTTTTCAAGCGGTTCAAAAATGTAGTCTGTTGCACGGTGCGCATCGCGGATGCGCCCAATGGCCACGTCCAGCACACCTTCGCGCAGCAGTTCCAGCAGGCGGTCACTGGTGTCCAGCGCCACGTCCACCGACAGCAGCGGGTAGGCTTTTTTTAGCGCAATGATGGCGTGCGTCAGCAGTTTGGGTGACGGCGCCATGATGCTGCCCAACGACACCCGCCCGGCGCTGCCCAGCTGCAGCTCTGCCAGTTCGCGCGACATGGACTCGAAAGTACCGCGCAGGCCATGAAAGTGCCGCAGCACGCTGGTGCCTGCAAGCGTGAGCTTTTGCCCGCGGCCGACGCGCTCAAACAGCCGCTGGCCTAGTGCCGATTCCAGCTCCTGGATCATTTTGGTGGCCGCCGGCTGGGTCATGCCCAGCTCGCCGGAAGCCTTGCGCAGCGTGCCGTGCTCGCCAACGGCCAGGATCAGCGCCACCTGCCGCATGCGCAGGCGGTTGAGCAGCTGGGGTGTCAGAACAGCGGTGGTCATGGCGTTCAGTCTTTTAATTGATAACTGCAGATTATCAAATAATCATAAACTTTCAATTTACGTTAACTTTAATCGTCCCTAGCATCCGGCTACTGAATCCAGAATTCGTGGCACTTCAATGCCCACCCACCGCTTCAACGAGATACAAACCATGCGATTACTTCCCAGTCTGCTGATGGCCGCCTTTGCGCTGAGCGCCCAGTCCCACGCCCTGGCGCAGGATTGGCCGACCAAGCCCGTGCGTATCCTGGTCGGCTCTGCCCCCGGCGGCGGCACCGACGCCATGGCGCGCGCCGTGGCTGACCGCCTTGGCCCGCTGCTCAAGCAACCGGTAGTGGTTGAAAACCGGCCCGGCGTGTCCAACACGCTGGCAGCCGATGTCACCGCCAAGTCCACCGACGGCCACACCATGGTGATGGGCGTGTCTACAGCCCACGCCATTGCGCCGCACATGCTCAAGCTGGCCTACGACAACAACAAGGACCTGGTGCCGGTGGTGTTTGTCGGTGCCGTGCCCAATGTGCTGGTCGTCAATAACGCCCTGCCTGTTGATTCCGTTGCTGACTTGGTGAAGATGGCCAAATCGAAGCCTGGCCAGCTCAACTACGCGACCAGCGGGTCGGGAAGCACGCAGCACATCGCCGCCGAAATGTTCAAGGACCAGACCGGTGTTTTCATCACGCACATTCCCTACCGTGGCAGCGGCCCGGCGCTGGTGGACCTGGTCGGCGGGCAGGTCCACCTGAGCTTTGACACCATGCCTTCGGTGATCGGCCAGGTCAAGGCCGGACGCCTCAAGGCATTGGCGGTGGCCAGCGCCAAGCGTAATCCGCAGTTGCCCAACGTGCCGACCATGGCTGAGGCTGGTGTGAAGGGTGTCGAGATGAGCGCCTGGTACGGCATTTACATGCCGTCGTCCACACCCAAGGCCGTGCAGGATCGTGTTTATGCAGAAGTGACCAAAGTGCTGGCCATGCCCGAGACGCAAACCCGACTGGGTGCCATCGGCGCCGACCTGACGCCCATGACGCAGGCACAGTTTGCCGCCTTTCACACTTCTGAAAACAAGCGCTATGCCGAGCTGATTGCGCGCAAAAACATCAAGATGGATTAGGGCCTACCCATGAGCAATAACAAACCTGTTGTGGCCCTGACATTGGGCGACGCTGCCGGTATCGGCCCAGAGCTGATCGCCCGGCTGCTGAGCCAGCCTAGCATCACAGACGCCGCCAACATCGTGCTGGTCGGCGACCCCTGGCTCTGGCTCGACGGCCAGGCCACGGCGGGGCACTTGGTGGCGACACAAGTGGTACACAGCCTGGCCGAAGTGCGCGTACGCACAGACCAGAGGCTACCGGCCTTTCTGGCCGTAGACACGATTGCACCAGAAGAAGTGCAGCGCGGCCAGGCGCAAGCCGCCTGCGGCGCGGCGGTGCTGAAGGTGCTGAACCTGTGCATGGACGGCGCCAAGACCGGCGAGGTCGATGCAATCTGTTTCGCGCCGCTCAACAAGTTTGCGATGAAGCAGGGCGGCCTCAAGCATGAAGACGAGCTGCACCACTTTGCTGAATATCTCGGCGTGACCGGCTACTTCTGCGAGTTCAACACGCTCGGCGATTTGTGGACGTCGCGGGTGTCATCGCACATTCCCCTGAAAGACGCTGCGGCGCTGCTCAGCAAGGAGCGCATCGTCGAAGCTGCGCGCCTCATCTACCAATCGCTGCAGGCCAGTGGAACGGCGCAGCCCAAAGTTGCGATTGCTGCGTTTAACCCGCACGGCGGCGATGGCGGCAGTTGCGGCCGCGAAGAGATTGACATCATTGCACCAGCCATCAAGGAGCTGCAGGCCACCGGTTTCCCGGTGGATGGGCCTTTTCCGGCAGACACCATCTTCCTGAAGGCGCGCGACGGCCAGTACCAGGCCATCGTCACCATGTACCACGACCAGGGCCAGATCGCCATCAAGCTGATGGGCTTCAGCAAGGGTGTGACGGTGCAGGGCGGCTTGCCCGTGCCCATCACCACGCCGGCGCATGGCACCGCGTATGACATCGCTGGCAAAGGCCAGGCAGATGTCAACGCCACATTAAACGCCTTCAACATCGCCAGTCGCATGGGTGCGACCCGGCTTCATTCCTGAAAAGAAACCATCATCATGAAAATCAAATCCGTTCGCGCCCGTGTTTTTGAGTGGAAGGGCAAGACTGTTCCACCGCAAGGCAACTTCTGCTCCAACGCCATGGACCTCGTCTATGTCCAAAGCCCCCACGCTTCGCTGCCCCCCGAGGGGGTGCTCCCCGTCTTGGGGCGGCCCGGCGGCGTGGCAACCGAATCCATGAGCACCTTCCGCTTTCATTCGTGGACGGTGGTCGAGATTGAAACCGACGACGGCATCATTGGGCTGGGCAATGTCGCACTGGCGCCCGCCATCGCCAAGGCCATCATTGACCAGTACCTGACGCCGCTGGTGCTGGGTCAGGACCCGTGGGATTACGAATATCTGTGGCAGCGCATGTACCGCGCCACCCACGCCTGGGGCCGCAAGGGCGTGACCATGGCTGCCATATCGGCGATTGACCTGGCGATCTGGGACATCCTGGGCAAGTCGGTGAACAAGCCGGTTTTCAAGTTGCTGGGCGGCCGCACCAAGGAAAAAATTCCGGTGTATTACTCCAAACTCTACCGCACCGACATCAGGGCCATGCAGGACGAAGCACAAAAATACATGGACGAAGGCTTCACCATGTTCAAGTCGCGCTTCGGCTACGGACCAGCCCACGGTACCAAAGGCGTGGCCGAGAACCTGAAGGCCGTCGAGGCGATTCGCGAAGTGATTGGCTATGACAACGACCTGATGCTCGAGTGCTACATGGGCTGGAACCTTGAATACGCCAAGCGCATGCTGCCCAAGCTTGAGAAATTCCAGCCGCGCTGGGTTGAAGAGCCGGTGATTGCGGACGACATCGACGGCTATGCAGAGCTGAACCAGCTGACCAGCATCCCGATCTCTGGCGGCGAGCACGAGTTCTCGCTGTATGGCTTCAAGCAGCTGCTGGATAAAAAAGCCGTGTCCGTGGTGCAGTACGACACCAACCGAGTGGGCGGCATCACCGCAGCGCACAAGATCAATGCCCTGTGCGAGGCCTACAGCGTGCCGGTGATCCCGCATGCCGGTCAGATGCACAACTACCACTTGACCATGAGCACGCTGGCCTCGCCGATGAGTGAGTACTTCCCAATGTTTGATGTGGAAGTGGGCAACGAGCTGTTCTATTACATCTTTGAAGGCGAGCCGGTCGCAGAAAATGGTTTCATCCAGCTTAGCGACAACAAGCCCGGACTCGGCTTGACGATGAAGACCGAATTTTTAGACCAATTCAACATCATTGGCTAAGGCCAACAGCAGGACGATAGAACGATAGAACAGCATGCAAGCAAGATACCAGGGCGTGTTTCCGGTGGTGCCCACCACCTTCAACGATGCGGGTGAACTGGACCTGCTCAGCCAGTTGCGCTGCGTTGACTTCATGATTGACGCGGGCTCAACAGGCCTGTGCATCCTGGCGAATTTTTCAGAACAGTTCGTGCTGTCTGATGATGAACGTGAAGTGCTTACCAGCGCCATCCTGCAGCACGTCGCCGGCCGCGTGCCACTCATCGTCACAACCACGCACTTTGGCACGAAGGTCTGCGCCGAACGCAGCCGGCGTGCGCAGAACGCGGGCGCAGCGATGGTGATGGTGATGCCGCCGTATCACGGCGCCACCATTCGCGTGACCGAAGAAAAGATATATGAGTTTTATGCGGATCTGTCTGATGCGATTGACATTCCCATCATGATCCAGGACGCGCCGGTCAGCGGCACGCCGCTGTCGGCCGCCTTCCTGGCGCGCATGGCAAAGGAAATCAAAAACGTCTGCTACTTCAAGATTGAAACAGCCGGCGCTGCCAGCAAGTTGCGCGAGCTGATTCGCCTGGGCGGTGACGCCATTGAAGGCCCGTGGGACGGCGAGGAAGCCATTACCCTGCTGCCTGATCTTGAGGCTGGTGCTACTGGCGCCATGACGGGCGGCGCTTATCCGGATGGCATCCGCAAGATCATGGACGCCTGGGCAGCAGGCCATCGCGATGAGGCCGTCACCGAGTACACCCGCTGGCTGCCGCTGATCAACTACGAAAACCGGCAGGGCGGCATCCTCACCGCCAAGGCACTGATGAAGGCTGGCGGCATCATTGCATGTGAAGCGCCACGCCATCCTTTCCCGGCCATGCACCCTGAAGTGCGCAAGGGCCTGATAGATACCGCAAAGCGGCTGGACCCGCTGGTGCTGCGCTGGAACAAATAAGACTCCCATGACCACACTCCACGACAACCTCGTCAACGGCCAATGGGTCGCGGGCAGCAGCACCAGTGCCAACCTCAGCCCGTCCAACCTTGCTGACGTGATTGGCGACTATGCGCAGGCTGATGCGGCTGGCTTGAACGCTGCCGTGTTGGCAGCGCAAGCGGCCTTTCCGACCTGGTCGGTTTCCGGCATCCAGGCCAGGAGCGACGCGCTCGACAAAATCGGCACGGAGATACTGGCGCGCCGCGAGGAACTGGGCACATTGCTCTCGCGCGAAGAGGGCAAGACCAGACCCGAAGGCATTGGCGAAGTTACCCGCGCCGGCCAGATTTTCAAATTCTTTGCAGGCGAATGTCTGCGTCTGAGCGGTGAGACCGTACCTTCGGTGCGGCCCGGCATTGGTGTCGAGATCACGCGCGAACCCGTGGGCGTGGTCGGCCTGATTACGCCGTGGAATTTTCCCATTGCCATCCCCGCCTGGAAGTTGGCGCCGGCACTGGCCTTTGGCAATTGCGTAGTCCTGAAGCCCGCAGACCTGGTGCCCGGCAGCGCCTGGGCATTGGCCGAGATCATCTCGCGTTCGGGCATTCCACCCGGTGTGTTCAACCTCGTGATGGGCCCGGGCCGCGTGATTGGCGACGCCATGGTCAACCACGCAGGCATTAACGCCATCAGCTTTACCGGCTCGGTGGGGTTGGCAGCCGCATCGCGCAGAGCTGCGCAAAAAACCTCAAGAAGGTGCAGCTGGAGATGGGCGGTAAAAATCCGCAGGTCATACTGGACGATGCCGACCTGACACAGGCTGTCGAGCTCACCGCACAAAGCGCTTTTTACTCAACCGGCCAGCGCTGCACGGCCTCCAGCCGCATCATCGTCACCGACCAAATTTACCCGGCCTTCATTGAGGCGCTGGCTGCGCGCATGGCGCGCATCAAGGTTGGCGATGCACTGGCTGCGGGCACCGACATCGGCCCGGTGTCGTCGCAGGCGCAGCTGGAACAGAACTTGAGCTATGTCGAGATCGGCAGGGCCGAAGGCGCGACGCTGGCTGCAGGCGGCGAGCGCATCAAGTGCCACACCGGCAGCGGCGCCGAAGGCTTCTTCATGGCACCCGCGCTGTTCAGCGAAAGCACCGCCGGCATGCGCATCAACCGAGAAGAAATTTTCGGCCCGGTGGCCAGCGTCATTCGTGTGAAAGACTACGAGCAAGCCCTGTTCACCGCCAACGACACGCCCTTCGGCCTGTCAGCCGGCATCGCCACCACCAGCCTGAAATATGCCACCCACTTCAAGCGCCACAGCCAGGCTGGCATGGTGATGGTGAACCTGCCAACAGCAGGCGTCGACTACCACGTGCCATTCGGCGGCCGCAAAGGCTCAAGTTACGGTCCGCGCGAGCAGGGCCAGTATGCGCAGGAGTTTTTTACGACGGTGAAGACGGCTTACACGCTGGCTTGACGGGACAAAGCTGGCGCCTTTGAGCATCTCCAGACACCGGTGCGCCTTTACTTGCCGTTGATGGCCAGCAGCTCAACTTCAAACACCAGCGTTGCATTCGGCGGAATCACGCCGCCTGCGCCACTTGCGCCGTAGGCAATGGCTGACGGGCAGGTGAGTTTGGCTTTGCCGCCGGTTTTCATCAGCTGCACGCCTTCGGTCCAGCACGGGATCACGCCGTTCAGCGGGAACTCGGTGGGCTGGCCGCGCTTGTAAGAGCTGTCGAATTCACGTCCATCAGGAAAAGTGCCCTTGTAGTGGACCTTGACCTTGTCAGTTGCAGCAGGGCTGGCGCCGGTGCCGCTTTTCAGCGACAGGTAAACCAGTCCGCTTTTGGTGACCTGAGCACCTGCCTCCTTGCTGGCGGCTGCAAGTGCCGCATCAGATTGCGCCCACGTACTGAAAGACAAGGTGGCTGCTGCAGTGACCAGCGCGAAGGCGCAGATGCGAAGGGTTGTTTTCATAAGATTCCTTGGATTGAAAAAATGGAAATAGAGAACTGGCCACTAGAAATGCCCATGGCGAGGGCATTGATTTGTACAGGGACTTTTCCTACAGGCGGGTCCGCCGTCAAGCTACGTTCGTGGCTGGAGAGTGTGATATTTTAAGTTATGCAAGGTTCCTCTCCAATTTACGGCAAACACTCCATGGCACTCATCACCTACATCGTTGAAGACAGTGCCACCATTCGCGAAAATCTTATTTCCACACTGGAAGAAATTGCCCCGGTCAAGGTGGTTGGTTTCGCTGAAACAGAAAACGAAGCGAGCCGCTGGCTGATGGAAAACAATGGCGACTGGCAACTGGCTATCGTCGACCTGTTCCTCAAGGAAGGCAGCGGCCTCGGCGTGCTGAAGGGTTGCCGCAACCGGAACGCCTATCAAAAGGTGGTCGTGCTCACCAACTACGCGACCAATGACATTCGCCGGCGCTGTGCCGAGCTGGGCTCTGATGCTGTGTTTGACAAGTCCAATGAGCTGGAGCAATTGCTTGACTACTGCGCTGATGTGACAGCGTTAAATACCGCCGCATCTAACGGCCTGCATTGACCCGATGTAGCAACTGCATTCAACGTGCAGCCTGCGAGGTGGTGGTGGTTACGCGTGCAGCCCGCTTGCATGGCTGCGCTGCTTTCGTGCGGCTGCGTACAGGTTTTCAATCCGCCACCAAAGCGGCAGCAGTTCCATTACCTCTGGGCGTGTGAAGCGGTCGTCCATCAGATATATAACGCCGCGATCCTGCTGTGTGCGGATCACGCGGCCAGCTGCCTGAACCACCTTTTGCAGGCCGGGGTAAAGGTAGGTGTAGTTGTATGCCAGGCCGGCGTCGCCGTCCTTGTCGAAATACGCGCCCATGCGTTTTTTGATTTGCTCATTCACCCTATTGACCTGCGGCAGCCCCAGGGTGGCAACAAAGGCACCGATCAGGCGGGTGCCAGGCAGGTCAATGCCTTCTGCGAAGGCGCCCCCCAGCACCGCAAAGCCTATGCCTTGTGACGTCGGGGTAAAGCGCGCCAGAAACTGCTCGCGGTCGGTCTCCAGCATCTGGCGGGTCTGCTCCCACATGGAAATATTCGGGTAGCGCTGCCGAAAAAGCGCACCAAGCTTTTGCAGGTGGTCGTAGCTGCTGGAAAAACACAGGTAGTTGCCCGGCTGGGTGTCGTACTGCTGGGCCATCAGGTCGGCTATAGTGCCCAGCGACTGGTCGCGGTGGGCGTAGCGGGTCGAGATATTGCTGACAGCTGCTACGCGCAACTGATCGTGCGAGAAGGGTGATTGCACGTCAATCCACGCGGTGTCGTCTGGCAGCCCCAGCGTTTCCCTGTAAAAGCGGGGCGGACTCAGGGTCGCCGAAAACAGCGCCACCGAGTGTGCTGCAGCAAAGCGTGGCGACAAAAAGGGTGCCGGCACCACATTGCGGATGTTGAGCGTGGCGCAGTCATGGCCGCGTTGCAGGATGCTGGTTTCATCCTCTCGTCCGTCCTGCAGCGTGATGTCAAACATCGAATGCGCGCCAAAGCTATCGGCCATGCGCGAAAAATGCAGTGCCTCAAAATAAAAAGCCTGCAGCTCGCCGTCCACCCGCGTCGGGTTGGCCACCAGAAAATCAGTGATGGTGGTGATGGCCTGCTGCAAGGCCTTGAGAAAATTGACGGGCAACTCATCCGTCACCAGGTAGTCGTCAAGCTGCGTTTGGTGCACTTCGTTGAAGGCGCGGTTCAGCCGGTCAAGCGCGTTCTTGACGGCCTTTGGCGCAAAGGTGTGCACGGCCTGTAGCTGGACCTGGCTGAGCGCCGCTGAATACATGCTGCGCGCGCGCTCGATCATGTTGTGCGCCTCGTCCACCAGCACACTGACGCGCCACTGATGGGCTGCTGTCATGTTGTAAAGCATTGCGCTGGTGTCGAACAAGTAGTTGTAATCGCCGACCACCACGTCGGCCCAGGTCGCCAGTTCCTGGCTCAGGTAATACGGGCACACCCGGTGCGACAGGGCCACGTCGCGCAGGGCTGCACGGTCCAGTGGGCCCCGATCCGCGGCGTGATCTACCGCGGTTTGCCGGGCCTGCGGCAGGCGGTCGTAAAAGCCCTTCGCCAGGGGGCAGGCATCGCCATGGCAGGCTTTGTCCGGATGCTCGCAGGACTTGTCGCGTGCCACCAGTTCGAGCACACGCAGCGGCAAGCCGGGGGCGCTGCCAGTGCCGTGCTTCACCAGGTCAAGTGCATCCAGTGCCAGCCTGCGACCGGGCGTCTTGGCCGCCAGGAAAAACACCTTGTCCAGCCGCTGCTTTGGCATGGACTTGAGCAGCGGGAACACTGTCCCTATGGTTTTGCCAATGCCTGTGGTGGCCTGCGCCATCAGGCACTTGCCGGCGCTGCTGGTTTTGTAAACCGCCTCTGCCAGTTCACGTTGCCCGGCCCGAAAGGTGACATGCGGGAAAGCCAGCGCGCCCAGGGCTGCATCGCGTGCAGTGCGGTGCGCAAGCTCTTGGTCGGCCCAGGCGAGGAAGCGTTCACATTGCGCCTCAAAGTATTCCCTGAGCGATGCTGCGCTGAATTGCTCCGTCAGGGGTGTTTCCTGCAGGCTGGCGATGTCGAAGTAGACCAGCGACAGGTTGATATCCTGCAGGCCACGGTCCTGGCACAGCAGCCAGCCATAAATTTTGACCTGCGCCCAGTGCAGGGTGCGGCGGTTATCGGCCATGGCGTGCAGGTCGCCGCGGTAGGTTTTGACCTCCTCGAGCTGGTTGTTTTCGGGGTCATAACCATCGGCCCGGCCGCGTACCTGCAGGGTTTTGTAGTTGCCTTCCAGGCTTACCTCGGTCTGGTAGCCAGGGCCGCGCCGAGACGCCACAAGAGCATGTCCGGCGATGCCTTCCTGCGCAGAAGGCGAGGGCGTGAAGCGCAAGTCAAGGTCGCCATGCTTGGCCGTGAACTCACACAGGGCCCTGACGGCTACAAGGTATTTCAATCGGGGTTGCGCCTGGTGATGGTGTAGCAAATAGTGGGTCGCCGGCATCGCATTTGAAGCGTTTGGCGGAGCGTCGTCATCATAGCTGCGCAGCACACTTTGTCGTAGGCCTTTGCTGCGCGACGCGCGACGCGGAGAACTGGTTTATTCAGCGCTTCCTTAAGCGGTGGCCTGGCGTGAAAGACCTGTAAACCCGATACGCAGCCGGATGACGTCAGTCGGAGCTCCGCGAGGGCTGTATATTGCCCTATGCAAAGCCGTCACTTCAAACACAATCGCTCTGATCTTGTCTGCATCGCTACCCGCGTCATGTCCGAGCGCGGGCTGCAGCCCGAGTTCCCGGCTCGCGCCCTGCAGGAGCTGGCCGCCATCAAGGGCGCGGGCAGTGAATCCGGCGACGATATTTACGACCTCACCGGGCTGCTCTGGTGCTCCATAGATAACGACGACTCGCTTGATCTGGACCAGCTCACTGTCTGCGAACTGCCAAGAACAGGCAAAGACAAGGGCACCATCAAAATCCTGGTGGCCATTGCCGACGTCGATGCGCTGGTCAAAAAGGGCAGTGCCATTGACGCCCACGCCCACGCCAACACTTCTTCTGTGTACACCTCTGCGCGCATTTTCCCCATGCTGCCCGAGCGCCTATCCACCGATTTGACTTCACTCAATGAAGGCGAGGACCGGCTGGCCCTGGTGACCGAGATGGTCTTTGACGCTGATGCCACGCTGATCAATTCTGTGGTCTACCGTGCCCGGGTCCGCAACAAGGCCAAGTTGGCCTATGACTCTGTGAGTGCCTGGATGGAAGGCGAGGCCGCCTTGCCCGCCGCAGCGGCCGCCGTGTCCGGTATGGAGGCTCAACTGCGCGCCCAGGACGCGCTGGCCCAGCAACTGCGCGCGGCCAGGCACCGCGCTGGGTCGCTGGAGTTTGAAACTTTTCAGCCGCGTGCCGTGTTTGACGGCGAGCAGTTGACCGGCATACGCCAGCAGGTGCAAAACCGCGCGCGCCAATTGATTGAAGAGGTGATGATTGCCACCAACGGCTGCACGGCACGCTACCTGGCCGCAAAAGGCGGCGCTTCGCTGCGGCGCGTGGTGCGCTCGCCCGAGCGTTGGCTGCGCATCGTGGCGCTGGCCAATGACTATGGCGTGACTTTGCCGCCCGAGCCTGATTCCAGGGAGCTCGAAGCCTTTTTGATCAAGCGCCGCCAGGCCGACCCGCTGCGCTTTCCGGATTTGTCGCTGGTCATCGTCAAGCTCATGGGTCGCGGTGAATATGTGGTGGAGGCGCAGGGGGGTCTGCCCCTAGGCCACTTTGGTCTCGCCGTGCGCGAGTACACGCATTCGACTGCGCCCAACCGGCGTTTCCCTGACCTGATCACCTTGCGACTGGTCAAGGCGGCGCTGGCGGGCAAACCGCCACCGTACGCCAAGGCCGAGCTGACCCAGCTTGCCGAGCACTGCACAAAACAGGAAGACGCGGCGCAGAAGGTGGAGCGGCACATGCGCAAGTCCGAGGCGGCGTTGCTGCTGGAGTCGCACGTCGGCCAGCGCTTTGATGCCGTCGTGACCGGCAGCAGCCCGGACGGCGTATGGGTCCGCGTGTTTTCACCGCCCGCCGAAGGCAAGGTGGTGGGCGGCGGGACGGGCGGCAGAGGCCTCAAGGTTGGCGACAAGGTTCGAGTCGAGCTTGTTGGGACCAACGTGGAGCGCGGCTTTATCGATTTTGTGACGCTGGAGGGCTGAGCGTGGCTGCAGCAACTGCAGTCGCTGGCGTCAATGTCGGTTTAATGCCGGTTTAACGCCGATTTAAGGCCGATTTAAGGCCGGTTCAGTGCGTTCCCAAATTCCTCAAGCGACAGCACATTGTCCTTGTTGGTGTCGGCTGCATCAAAGTGTTTGGCCACATTGCGAAAGCCCGAGGCTTCTTCGCGGCTGATCTTGCCGTCCTGGTTGGTATCCATGAAGCCGAATGCACGTTCAATGTCCCGGCGGCTGTACTTCGGGGCTGGCCTTGCGGCATCCGTCGGGGGGGCCTGTACAGGCATCGTGGCCGTGCTTGTTGCGCCTGGCGTGCTTTCCACCGGGGCCACGGGCACAGTTTGGGCGCGTGCGCAGGTGGTGATCAGCACCGCGGCACAAGCCATGGCGACCGTGACGCCGCCCACGTAAAACCAGTAGCCAATCTGGCTTGCCGGCTCTGCGCGGGGCAGGAGGTCGGTGTACAGATTGGAAGTATCTTGCTCGATGGCCGGATTTCTCATGGGTTCCCTTGATTGACGTGCAACGCTGGCACCAGAGGATTGCACCCGATGGAGTTCCCTAAAGCCAGCATCTTTGCAGGACTTTTCAAGCGTTTACAGAGCCGTTACGTAAACGCCAGATACCGCGCGGGGACTACGTGAGAGCATTTGCGGGGCTTATGGAAGCATGAAACGGCTGTTTTTTCAATGAAAAGTAGCCCCGGTCCCCGTAAAGTCGGCTTCTTCAGCTATCAATTTAATAGTGACTGATTTCTGGTACCACTTCTACCGGGCCGGCTGGGCGGGCCCCAGGTGACCCGTTCAGCCAGGTTCAGGCTGCAAGCGTCGCCATGTCAACGACAAAGCGGTATTTGACGTCGCTTTTTAGCATGCGTTCGTAAGCGGTGTTGATTTCATCCATGCGGATTGTCTCGATGTCTGAGAGGATGCCATGTTCAGCGCAGAAGTCGAGCATTTCCTGTGTTTCCCGGATACCGCCAATCAGCGATCCTGCAAGCCGGCGACGCTTCATGATGAGGTTGAAGACGCCAGGAGAAGGATGCGGGCTGGCAGGTGCGCCGACCAGCGTCATGGTGCCGTCAAGCTTGAGCAGAACCAGGAAGGCATCAAGGTTGTGCGGCGCGGCCACCGTGTTCAGGATGAAGTCGAAGGTACCGGTGTGCTGCGCCATCTCGGCAGCGTTTTTTGAATTGACCACTTCTTTGGCACCCATGCGCAAGGCGTCTTCGCGTTTGTTGTCGGAGGTGGTGAACAGCACGACGTGCGCGCCCATGACCGCAGCGATCTTCACGCCCATATGGCCCAGTCCCCCCAGGCCGACGATGCCTACCTTGTGACCGGGGCCGACCTTCCACTGGCGCAGTGGCGAGTAGGTGGTGATGCCTGCACAAAGCAGCGGTGCCACGGCCGCCAGGTCGGCAGCGTCGTGCGAAATCTTCAGCACAAATGATTCGCGCACCACCAGGTGGTTGGAGTACCCGCCATAAGTATTGCTGCCCGGCTTGCCCTGTTCGGGGCTGTTGTAAGTACCGGTAAAGCCGTTTTCGCAATATTGTTCAAGGTCATCTGCGCAGGCGCTGCAGTGCTGGCAGCTGTCCACCATGCAGCCGACACCCACGGTATCACCGACTTTAAATTTGCTGACCAGATCGCCAACGGCGGTGACGCGGCCGACGATTTCATGGCCCGGTACAACCGGGTAGATGCTGCCGCCCCACTCGTCGCGGGCGGTGTGCAGGTCGGAGTGGCAAACGCCGCAAAACAGGATGTCCATCGCGACATCCAGCTGGCCGGGCGTGCGACGCTTAATGGACAGGGGCGCGAGGGCTGAGCTGGGAAACTGGGCGGCGTAAGCCTGGGCTTGTGACATGGCAACCTGTAGGAAAAAAAGAAACGTATGGTAGACCCGTGTCATGACAGCTGCACCGCCGCCGTGAAAGCCGCGCCTGGCTACGTGGTCATAGAGTCAGGGCCGCCTGAAACTCACCGGCTGGCGCGACCAGTATTTAGAGCCCAACTGGTCGAGCCGGACTTCGCCACCGGTTGATGGAGCGTGGACGAACCGGCCATCGCCCACGTAAATGCCCGCGTGCGTGGCAACACCACCCTGCGCAAACAGCACCAGGTCGCCGGTCCGCGCCGTTCCCGCCGCTACCGGCTGGCCCCAGCCAACAAGCGATGCCACGGTGCGCGGTGCGGGGATGCGGGCGCGCGTCTGGTAGACATGGCCGATCAGGCCGCTGCAGTCAAAGCCACCGTCAGGCGTGTTCCCGCCATAGCGGTACGGCGTGCCGACCAGGCTGATGGCATAAATCGTGACGTCGTTGGCCTCGTCAGGAGAAAGTCGGGACACCACCGGCCGGCTCTGAGCGGATGGTGAAAAGCCCGGTGGAACAAGTGATGTTGCGCAGCCTGCAAGCAGGAAGGCGGTCAGCAGTGTGCCGGCGAAGGTGTAAATCCTTGCGGGTGCGTTCATGAAGCTCTGCCAATTGTTTGTGGATGGGCACTCATGGGCATCAAAAGGTTGGTGCATCACAGGTAACAGTATGAACCGGTCTTGTGCAACCCGCTATGCACCCGTGGCACCGATTGCGTGTCCGTGACCCGGATTTTCCAGATCAGGATGGCGGAATGGTCTCGTAGTCAAAGTCCTGCATACGCCACCCGGCGTATTTCCCAATGCTTCGCACGTCCGCAAAATCAGCTCATCGTTGCATAAAAGCCTCCTCTAGCGGCTTTTGGGCAGCGACCGAGAACCCTAACACCTACCGGAGAAGATCCATGCAACGTCGTTTTACCCTCAAGGCGCTTACCGCCGCCGTCGCGCTTGCCGGCTTTGGCGCAGCACCGGCTTTTGCTGCTGACACCATTAAGGTCGGCATCCTGCACAGCCTTTCAGGCACCATGGCCATTTCTGAAACCGTGTTGAAAGATACTGTTCTGATGGCGATTGACGAGATTAACGCCAAGGGCGGCGTGCTCGGCAAGAAGCTGGAGCCAGTGGTCGTTGACCCGGCCTCCAACTGGCCGCTGTTCGCGGAAAAAACCAAGCAGTTGCTTGGCCAGGACAAGGTTGCCGTGATTTTCGGCTGCTGGACCTCGGTGTCCCGCAAGTCGGTATTGCCTGTGGTTGAAGAAATGAACGGCCTGTTGTTCTACCCTGTGCAGTACGAAGGTGAAGAGCTGTCCAAGAACGTGTTCTACACCGGTGCAGCCCCTAACCAGCAAGCCATTCCTGCTGTCGATTACCTGATGAGCAAGGCCGGCGGCGGCGCCAAACGCTGGGTTCTGCTGGGCACCGACTATGTATACCCACGCACCACCAACAAGATTCTGCGCGCGTATCTCAAGAGCAAGGGTGTTGCCGACAAGGACATCGACGAAAAATACACTCCATTCGGCCATTCTGACTATCAAACCATTGTTGCTGACGTGAAAAAATTCTCGCAAGGCGGCAAGACCGCTGTGGTCTCGACCATCAACGGCGACTCCAACGTTCCTTTTTACAAGGAACTGGGTAACGCCGGCCTGAAGGCCAAAGACGTGCCGGTTGTTGCTTTCTCGGTGGGTGAAGAAGAACTTCGCGGCGTGGACACGAAACCGCTGGTCGGCCACTTGGCTGCCTGGAACTACTTCATGTCCATCAAGAGCCCGGCCAACACCGAATTCATCAAGAAGTGGTCAGCGTATGCCAAAGCCAAGAAGCTCCCTGGTTCTGACAAACCACTCACCAATGACCCGATGGAAGCCACCTACATCGGCATCAATATGTGGAAGCAGGCTGTTGAAAAAGCCAAGTCCACCGATACCGACAAGGTCATCGCCGCCATGGCCGGCCAGACTTTCAACGCACCGTCGAGCATCGTCTCGAAGATGGATGAGAAAAACCATCACCTGCACAAGTCTGTCTTCATTGGTGAAATCAAGGCCGACGGCCAGTTCAACGTGGTGTGGAAGACGCCTGGTCCCGTAAAGGCAAAGCCATGGAGCCCCTACATTGAAGGCAATGACAAGAAGCCCGACGAGCCTGTGAAGAAGTAAGAAGCTACTGCGCAACCCGATCTGGGCCTCGAGGTGCTCGCCGTAC
>JANYFF010000458.1 GCA_025362825.1 Polaromonas sp.
CGCACCATGCACTGGTTTATCAAACGCGGCTTTGTACTGGTCGATCCGGAATGGCTGCCCGAAGCACGCAAACGCAAGTACAACTGGGATCGCAAGAGCCAGGTGCTGGTAAAAAAACTGGGCTAAAAAGCCATCATGTGCGGTGAGCGCCCTTGTTGAAATCACCCTTTTCACAAACTACCAAAAGCAAAAAATCATGGCATCCATCAACTTCATTGGCGGCGAAAAAGGCGGCGTTGGCAAATCCGTCACAGCACGCGTGCTGGCGCAGTACTTTATTGACAAGGGTGTGGCGTTCACGGGCTTTGACACCGACCGTTCGCACAATTCATTCAACCGCTTTTATTCAGACTATGCGTCGCCTGTGATGGTTGACAGCTACGAAGGCCTGGACCTCATCGTCGCCGCCTTCGAAGACAACCCCGAGCAAAACGTGATTGTTGACCTGGCGGCGCAAACATCCGCCCCGCTCGCGCAGTGGATCAGGGAAGCCAGCCTGCTGGAGCTGTTTGCCGACATGGGCATCACCGTCAACTTCTGGCATGTGATGGACGACGGCCGCGATGCTGTCGATTTGCTGGGCCGGCTGGTCGATACCTATGGTGGCGTCCCCAACTACATCGTGGTGCAGAACCATGGGCGCGGTTCGGACTTTGCGCTGCTGCGCGGCTCCCATGCCCTGCAGAAGGCCGAAGCCGTGGGCGCGCATGTCATCGAGTTGCCGCGCCTGCACGATGCCAGCATGCGCAAGATCGACCAGCACAACACCAGCTTCTGGAAAGCCGTCAATGACCGCGAAAGCCCTGAAGCGCTGGGCATCCTGGAGCGCCAGCGCGTCAAAACCTGGCTGAAGAACTGCTACGAGGTCTTTGCCAGGCTGCCGGTATAAGCGGCTGGGATTGCGCTGCCGGCTGAGGAGTTCAGGCCTGGCGCAGCGCTTCTTTTAATTGCGCGCCGATCTCCGGCTTGTCAGCAAACGGGTCCGTCGGGTTTCGGGCTTGCATGATGTCTTCCATGCGGGTCTGCACCGACTTGATGGCCTTGGGATGGCTGTAGATGTAAAACTGGTTGCTGCCCAGGGCATCAAACACCAGTTGCGCCACATCGGCAGCACTGACCTTGCCTGAGCCAACAGCCTTTCCCGTCATGGCCTGGCCGATGATCTGGCTTTTGGTCGGTTTTTCAATGCCCAGCTCGGCGGGCCGGTTGCGGTGGCTCTGGCTGATGCCGGTAGCTACAAAGAATGGGCATAACACCGATGCCCCGACCTGCTCTGTGACCAGCGCGAGGTCCTGGTACAGGGTTTCGCTCAGCGATACAACCGCATGCTTGCTAACGTTGTAAACACCCATATTGGGCGGGTTCAGCAGCCCGGCCATGCTGGCGGTGTTGACGATATGGCCTTGCCATGCAGGATCTTTTTTGGCGGCTTCCAGCATCATGGGCGTGAACAGGCGCACGCCGTGCACCACCCCCATGACGTTGACGCCCAGCACCCACTCCCAATCCTTGACGGTGTTTTCCCAGATCAGGCCGCCTGAGCCGACACCGGCGTTGTTGAAAACAAAATTCGGCGCTCCAAAGCGCGCAAACACTGCAGTGGCCATGGCTTCCATCTGCGCTGCGCTGGACACGTCAAGCTTGAAAGACAGCACCACTGCACCCTGGGCCTCCATCTCTCGGGTGGCGGCGTCCAGGGCGTCCTGCTGCACATCCACCAGCACCAGGTTCATGCCGAGCTTTGCGCCGATGCGAGCACACTCAAGGCCAAAGCCCGAGCCGGCGCCGGTCAATACGGCCGTCTTACCTTTGAAATCTGTAATCATTTTTGTCTTGCTTTCTGGGATAAACAGCGCGTTAATCAGCAGCCTTTAGCTGGTAACCGATACGCGGAAAATGCACATGCACCGAGCCAGCCCGCTCATCGGTACGGCGCAGTGTGAAGTGCATGCGGGTCGCGGCGATCAGCTCGCCTTCGGTGATTTCAGGGCCAAAGCTTTCACCATTGATGCGAACTCGGGTGCCAAGCGGTATGCCGTGGTCATCCTGAAAAATATCATCATGCAAAGGTACCGGCGTGGCCGCTGCCGCGACGGCAACCGCATCGGCAGCGCTGAATTTTTCAAACTGCCCGTGGCCGAAAGCGCTCATGCGATCCATCCACTCCAGCACCGCCGGCGTCGCATCCAGCACATCTGCCAGCACCGAGGTACGGGTGCGCGTGAACCATAGCGGGTGGTACATCGCAAAGTCTGCAATGCCGGGGACTTCACCTAGCAAAAAATCCCAGTCGTCCAGCATGTCTGAAATCCGGCGTAAATAGGATTTGTAGGCCGCTGCGGCGTCTGCAGATTTGAGCCGCATCATGCCGGCACTCATGGCCCGGCGGTCTTCGCCAAACAGTCTTGCGGCCTCCGGCGGGCCGCTGCCAAACATTTGTGCGATACCTTTCGGCTGCATGTTGAAAGCCATCGCTGTCCAGAACAATGTGTTGTCGGCCCAGTGCGCCAGCGTGCGGCTCATACCCTTGCTTGGTTCCGGATAGATGCTGGGTTCAGGCTGCAGGTGCTCCAGCACATCGCAAATCAACGCGGTGTCGCAGTAAATATCGGCGCCTATCTGCAGCACCGGGGTTTTGCGGTAGCCGCCCGTCAACGCCACCAGGTCCGGTTTGGGGCTGATCATCGGGATGAGTACCGATTTCCAGGCCAGCTTTTTGTAGCCCAACACCAGCCGGATTTTCTCGGCAAAAGGCGACGTGGGGTAATGGTGAAGAATCAGATCGGGCATGACAGTCTCCGGTTGTGGGACAAAAAACGGGTGCGGAGGCGAAGGCTAGATCAGCTTGACCAGTTGCTTGCCGAAGTTTTTACCCTTCAGCAGGCCCAGGAAGGCCTCCGGCGCTGCAGCAATGCCGTCTGCAATGGTTTCGCGCGGCCTGAGTTTGCCGTTAGCGACCAGCGTGCCAAGCTCTTTCAGGGCATCTGGCCAGACTTCCATGTGCTCGCTGACGATGAACCCCTCCACCTTGAGACGGCTGGTCAAGATCAGTGCCGGATAGCTCATGGGCATGGGCCGTCCGTCGTAACCGGCAATCATGCCGCACAGCGCAATGCGGCCGAAGTCGTTCATCAGCGGCAGTACAGCGTCCAGCACCATGCCGCCTACATTTTCAAAATAGCCGTCAATACCTTGCGGGCACACCGCCTTGAGCGCAGCAGACAGCGATGCGGCATCCTTGTGAAGCTTGTAGTCAATGCAAGCATCAAAGCCAAGCTCGCTGACGGCGTAATTGCATTTTTCAACGCCACCGGCAATGCCGACGGTACGGCAACCGCGTGCTTTGGAGAGCGCGGCAAAGGCACTGCCAACCGCACCGGTAGCGGCGCTGACCACCATGGTCTGCCCAGCCTTGGGTTCGATGATCTTGACGAGGCCGTAATAAGCCGTTACGCCCGGCATGCCGACCGCACCGAGGTAATGCGACAGCGGCACGTGAGTGGTGTCGACCTTGCGCAGCGCGCCAGCCGGCTCTGCGTTGACCACGCTGAACTGCTGCCAGCCGCCCATACCGACCACCTTGTCTCCAGCCTTGAACCGCGGCGAGCGGCTTTCAACCACCTCGCCAGCGGTGCCGCCAATCATTACCTGCCCGAGGGCTTGTGGAGCGGTGTAGCTTTTGCTGTCGCTCATGCGCATGCGCATGTAAGGGTCCAGGCTCAGAAAATGGTGCCGTACCAGGACCTGGCCGTCCTGCAGCACAGATGTTTCGGTCTCAACCAGTTTGAAGTTGCTGGCAATTGCCTCGCCTTTCGGGCGGTTCTCTAGCAGGATTTGTTGATTCAATGGCATGGGAGCTTTCGGGAAAGAGAGTGTGCGGGAAATCAAAAATGTCTAGATAAACCAGATGGCTACTTAATTGATAGCAATGTGTTCAATAAATGCGGTGGCTATGGGGCTATTTGGCTACCAAATCGCTCTAATCGGTGGAAATGACATCGCCAGAACCCGCAACCACCCCCGACTGGTCATGAGCGCTCCTGTGGCCGACAGGCAGACGCCTGACGTATTTGAAGGTACCGGTCGAGTGCGAGCAGACCTTGCCCTGCGCGTCATAAAGCGTCGCCTCGGTGAATGCCATGGTTGCTGTGCGGTGAATCAGCCTGCCCTTGCCGGTCAGCTTGCTGCCGTCTCCGGGTGCCGGACGCATGAAACTGGTCTTCATCTCAATGGTGACCACACCCATGTCCTTTTGCACACTGCGCGCAGCGACGGCCATCGTCACGTCCATCAGCGTCATGCAAACCCCACCATGCGTTACTGCAAACGAGTTGAGGTGCTCAGCCCTGGGGGTGTAGCCAATAGCCGACTGCCCGCCCTCAAACAACTCCAGTTCAAAACCGAGGTGCGTTACAAAGGGGATTTCAACGCCAAAACTCATGATGCTGGATAGAGACAATTTTTCGACGGACCGCCCCTGGAAAAAATAGCCCCCTCGGGACTGGAGCCTGCGGCTCCAAACCTGCTTGAGCAGGTTTGGACAGGCGACAGAAGCGAAGCCTCTGGCAAGCGGCGGCCTGCAAGGTGCAGCGTATTAGCCGAAGCGAGCGAACGTGGGGGCCACATTTCTATCCACCAGAAACAGCCGATACGCCGCCGTCCACTGCCAGCCACTGGCCGGTGATATGTTTGCCAGCCGCAGACGCGTACAAGACGCACAGGCCCTTGAGGTCTTCCTCGTCGCCCAGGCGACCCAGAGGGGCGTGGGCGGCAAGCTTCTCTTCGCCCATGGCTTTCAGCGTACCCATGGTCATTTTGCTTGGGAAGAATCCCGGGCAGATAGCATTGACGGTGATGTTGTAGGCGCCCCATTCACAGCCCAACGCGCGGGTGAAATTGATCACCGCGCCTTTGGAGGTGTTGTAGGCGATGGTCGTCATCTCGCGCGGATTGCCGCCCAGGCCGGCGATGGAGGCCACGTTGATGATGCGGCCTGACTTGCGCGGAATCATGCTGTGCTTGGCGATGTGCTGCGACAGGATGAAGTAGCCACGGACATTGAGGTTCATGACCTTGTCCCAGGCTTCTACCGGATGGTCTTCAGCCGGTGCGCCCCATGCGGCCCCGGCGTTGTTCACCAGAATGTCCACATGACCCATGCGCTTGATGGCCTCGTCTGCCAGGCCGCGGATATCGGCCTCCTTCGAACAATCGGCTGCAATCCAGTCCACGTCGATACCGGCGGCCTTGAGGTCCGCCGCAGCCTCGATCAGGTCTTCAGCCTTGCGCGAGCTGAGCATGATTTTGGCGCCGGCTTCGCCAAGGGCCTGTGCCAATTGCAGGCCCAAGCCGCGAGAGCCGCCAGTCACCAGTGCGGTTTTGCCCTTGAGGTCAAACAATTGTTGAATGGTACGTGTCATTTTTTGTCTCCTGGAATTTCGTAATCAAGCACGGTACGGGTATCGCGCAATGCACCCAAACCGCCGCTTATCTGTTGATGTTTCGGATGATGCTGGTAAGCCGCCAGCGCGGCGTTGTCTTCGAATACGGAGTAAAGCACAACATCACAGTTGGCCTCAAGTTCGGCTGTCCTGATGGCGACTTCAAACGCCAGCATGCCGGGTACCAGGTTCGCACAACTGTCGAGTTGCGCCTTAAAAAACGGAGCCTGCGCAGCGTCCTTGAGCTTCCACATGACGATGTGCTTGATCATGGTTCAGCTTTCATTTTCGAACGCACGTAAATCAGAACGCAACCGCCGGCCGCGGCAACGCAACCCAGAACCACCATGGACCAGCCCACCGGATCGTTGGCGCGTTGCACAAACAGGCCGAGCACCGCACCTAGCAGGCCGCCGTAGATCAGCACCCAGATCAGCGTATGCAGGCGGCTGATGGATTTATTGGTCGCCCCTTCAGTCAATGGTTTGAAAAAAGACATTAAAACGCCTCTTCGGGTAAATTTGCACAGGTCATGTCGCGCGTCTCGACCACCTTGAGCCAGGCGTCTATTTTCGGCAACTCATAATGATAGAAATAACGTGTAGCACCAATTCTGCCTGCGTTTTCAGCTATTGATTTAGTAGCATCATGGGCTGTGGAGGCGAGTGCAACATCCAGCCAGACCCAGGCCAGCACCATATGCCCGAAGGCCTGCATGTAGGGCACGGCATTGGCCAGGGCATCGCCGGGCTGGCCGGTAGCCCAGGCAGCTTTTGTGGCACCGCCAACATGCTGCAGCGCCTTGCCCAGTGCGTTGGCGTATTCCGCCAGCTCGGGCTGCTGGATGGCGCGTTCGATGGTCGCGTTGATGCGCGCAGCCAGCAATTGCAGTCCCCTGCCCCCTTCCATCAGCACTTTGCGTCCCAGCAGGTCCATGCCCTGGATGCCATGCGTGCCTTCGTGGATCATGTTCAGGCGGTTGTCACGCCAGTACTGCTCGACCGGAAAGTCGCGGGTATAGCCATAGCCGCCATGCACCTGTATTGCCAGCGAGTTGGCTTCAAGACACCATTCGCTGGGCCAGCTTTTGGCAATTGGCGTCAGCACCTCCAGCAGCATGCGGGCATCGTCGGCGGCTTCGGGGCTCGCGGTGTGCTGTTCGTCCACCAGCCTGGCGCTGGAGCTGTACTGCGCCAGGCTGGTG
>JANYFF010000517.1 GCA_025362825.1 Polaromonas sp.
GGGCCTGCTGCCGGATGCAGATTTCGAGACCATCGTCGCTGCGTATATCCGGGGACATTAGGCGAAACCCGAGCA
Source organism: Polaromonas sp. (assembly GCA_025362825.1). Classification (GTDB taxonomy): domain Bacteria; phylum Pseudomonadota; class Gammaproteobacteria; order Burkholderiales; family Burkholderiaceae_C; genus Polaromonas. The sequence continues at coordinate 76 of JANYFF010000517.1, forward strand.
TGCGAGAGGCAGAGCTACAGTAATAATAGGTTTGCTTACGGATCGGCGCCAACGGGCTGAACGCAACTTGCCAGACCAACAACCATCAGGAGACAAAATGAAACTTTCCAGGCTGCATCAACTTTGCATCGGCATGACGCTGTCAATCGGCTTTGTGGCCGCACAGGCCCAGACCATCCTGAAGATCGGTTACGCCACCAGCAAGGAATCCCACTACGGCGTGGGCTCCACAGTGTTTTGCGACGAAGTTGAAAAAGGTACGCAGGGACGCTACAAGTGCCTGCATTTCGCCAACTCGGCGCTCGGTGGCGAGCGCGAGCAGATCGAAGCCGTGCAGCTCGGTACCCAGGATCTGGTCAACAGTTCCACGGGCCCGGTCGGTAACTTTGTACCTGAAGTCAAAATTGTCGATATTCCTTTTCTCTTTCGCGATTACGACCATGCCCGGAAGGTAATGGACGGCCCCATCGGCCAGGACATCCTGACCAAGTTTCCGTCCAAGGGCATCATTGCCCTTGGCTGGACAGAAAACGGTTTTCGCCACATGACCAACAGCAAGCGCGACATCGTCAAGCCGACCGATGCCGCTGGCCTGAAGATGCGCACCATGGAGAACAAGGTCCATATGGATGGCTACCGCACCTTCGGCATCCTGCCCACACCAATGGCCTTCCCGGAACTGTTCGGCGCCTTGCAGCAAGGCACTGTCGATGGCCAGGAAAACCCGATTCCGGTGATTCTGGCGTCCAAGTTTTCACAGGTTCAAAAGCATCTGTCGCTGACCGGTCACGTTTATTCACCAGCCCTGTTGCTGATGTCGCCAAAAACCTGGAACAAGCTCAACGACGCCGACAAGAAGGTGTTTCTTGAGGCCGCCAAAAAGGCCGGCGCCGCACAGCGCAAAAAAGTTAATGACGACGAGAGCACCGGTATCGCCCAGCTCGAAAAAGAAGGTATGACGGTTACCCGCAAGGTTGACGGCCAGGCCTTCCGCGATGCGCTCAAGCCGGCTTACGTTAGCTACGCCAAAGAATTCGGCGCCGACAACATCAAGAAGATTCAGGACGTCCGCTAATCCTGGTGCATCCTGGCCGTCCCCACGCGCTGTGGGGCGGCATTTTTTTGGTGCGTAGCGCAACAGCCCTTCACCGCTCCGAAGGCAAAACAACAGGTAACACCGTGAAGACCTTTGAACACTATTTTCTCGGCGCCAACAAATGGGCGCTTATTGTTCTTCTGGCGGCCATGTCCGTCATTATTTTCATTAACGTGGCGCTACGCTACCTCACCAACCAGTCACTTGAATGGGCAGAAGAAGTGTCACGCCACATGATGATCTGGCTGACCTTTTTAGGTGCCGGTCCGGTGCTTCGTTATGGCGGACACATTGCCGTTGAAAACCTGCAGGACGTCTTGCCACGTCCAGTCGCCAGCGCGATCAGGGCACTGGTCGCCGCGCTGCTGTTTGCCTTTGCCGGCGTGATGATCTGGTACGGCTGGATTTACATGGGTCGCACCATGTACCAGCTGACCGCCGTGACGCAAATACCTTTTGCCTACATCTATGCCGCCATACCAGTAGGCGGGGTCTTGCTGATCGTGCATTTGCTGCTGATCTTGCGGGGCTATGTGCTGAACCGCAGCTTTGCCACCGACGCGCATTTCGACGCGATGGCGAGTGCTTCGCTATGAGGTACATCCCCGTGAATACGCGCGTTGAAACCTTCAGTGTGGAGACACCATGAGCCCGAGTTTGATACTGATCATTTCAGTCTGTTTTTTTCTCGCCATCGGCGTGCCCGTAGCGTTTGCGCTGGGCCTGGCAACCGCCGCGACCCTTGTCATCGGCGACAACTACCCGCTGCTGGTGCTGCTCAAGGAAACCTTTACCGGCATCGACAGCTTTCCGTTGATGGCCGTGCCGTTTTTCATCCTGGCGGCCGAGCTCATGAGCGGCGGATCGCTTACCGAGGTGTTACTGAAATTTGCCGGCCAGTTTGTCGGGCACAAGCGTGGCGGGCTGGGCTACACCAACGTGGTGTCGCTGACCTTCTTTTCGGGCATTTCGGGTTCGGCGCTGGCTGATGCGGCAGGCCCGGGTTCGATGCTGATCCGCATGATGGACAAAGCTGGTTATGACCGCTCGTATGCGGCCGCGCTGACGGCCGCCACAGCCATCGTGGGGCCCATCATTCCGCCGTCCATCATCATGATCATCTACGCCCTGCAGGACGAAAACGTGTCGGTTGGCGGTCTCTTTGTAGCTGGCTTCATTCCTGGCATTCTGATTGCAGTAGCCATGTGCGTCGTGAATTACCACGTTTCAAAAAAGCGCAACTACCGCGGTGAAGGTGCGTTGCCACCCTGGCCCGAAGTCTGGCGCACCACCTGGAAAGCCATCCCCGCATTGATGCTGCCGG
>JANYFF010000467.1 GCA_025362825.1 Polaromonas sp.
TGCTCCAGCCCCTTGAAGACCAGGTCACATGCGGCCTTGTAGGCTGCAGATGTTTTGAAGTGGCCGGCCATCGGCTGGTACAGCGCATCGCCGGCGTTCTGCTTGTCGACGACGGCTGCCATGCGCTCAAAGGTTTCCTTCACCTGTGCTTCGGTCACGACGCCATGCAGCAGCCAGTTGGCGATGTGCTGGCTGGAGATGCGCAGGGTGGCGCGGTCTTCCATCAGGCCTATGTTGTGGATGTCGGGCACCTTGGAGCAGCCCACACCCTGGTCGATCCAGCGCACCACGTAGCCCAAAATGCCCTGCGCGTTGTTGTCAAGTTCCTGCTGTTTGGCCTCTGGCGTCCAGTCGGGCGTGTTGGTGACGGGAATGGTCAACAGGCCATTGAGCAGTACCTTGCATTCTTTGTTCGCATCGATCTTTTCAAGCTGCTTTTGCACCTTGCTCACCAGCACCTGGTGGTAGTGCAGCGCGTGCAGCGTGGCGCCCGTCGGGCTGGGTACCCAGGCCGTGTTGGCGCCGGCTCTCGGGTGGGCAATCTTCTGCTCCATCATGGCTTTCATCAGGTCGGGCATGGCCCACATGCCCTTGCCGATTTGCGCCTTGCCGCGCAGGCCGCAGCTCAGGCCCACCAGCACGTTGTTCTTCTCGTAAGCCGCGATCCAGACGCTGGATTTCATGTCGCCCTTGCGGATCATCGGGCCGGCATGCATGGCGGTGTGCATTTCGTCGCCGGTGCGGTCCAGGAAGCCGGTGTTGATAAAGGCGACGCGGCTTTTTGCCGCTGCGATACAGGCCTTCAGGTTGACGCTGGTGCGGCGCTCTTCGTCCATGATGCCGAGCTTGACGGTGCTGTCGGGCAGGCCGAGCATTTTCTCAACGCGGCTGAACAGTTCTGCGGCAAAGGCAACCTCTGCCGGGCCGTGCATCTTGGGCTTGACGATATAGACCGAGCCCTTGCGCGAATTGCGGATCATGCCTTTGGCCTTGCGCTTCAGGTCATGGATGGCGATGGTGGTGGTGACCACGGCGTCGAGGATGCCTTCGGGGATCTCGCGGGTGCTGCCATCGGCGGCGGTGTACAGCACGGCCGGGTTCGTCATCAGGTGGCCGACATTACGCACAAACATCAGCGAGCGGCCATGCAGCGTGACGTCCTTGCCCTTGGGCGAGGTGTAGACGCGGTCAGGGTTCAGGCCGCGGGTGAAAGTCTTGCCGTCCTTGGTCACGCTTTCTGTCAGCGTTCCCTGCAAAATACCCAGCCAGTTGCTGTAAGCCAGGACCTTGTCATCCGCATCGACCACGGTCACAGAATCCTCCAGATCCATGATGGTCGATAGTGCGGCTTCCAGCACCAGATCGCTGACGCCAGCGGCGTCTGTTTTGCCGATGGCGGTGGTGGCGTCGATCTGGATGTCGATGTGCAAACCATTGTGTTGCAACAGCACCGATGAGGGTGCCGATGGCTTGCCCTGGTAGCCGATGAACTGCGCTGCATTGGCCAGCGTTGTGCCCTTGCCACTGGCGAGCCTGACGACGAGCTTGCCGCCACGGACGCTGTAACCGGTGGCGTCGATATGTGAGCCTTTTTCAAGCGGCGCGGTGCGGTCCAATACGTGGCGTGCGTATTCGATGACTTTTGCGCCGCGCACCGGGTTGTAGCTCTTGCCCTTTTCCGCGCCATCGGTTTCTGCAATCACGTCGGTGCCGTACAGCGCGTCGTACAGCGAGCCCCAGCGCGCATTGGCTGCGTTCAGTGCATAGCGCGCATTCAGGATGGGGACCACCAGTTGCGGGCCAGCCTGTTTGGCGAGTTCTGCATCGACGTTGGCGGTGGTGATGGTGACTTTTTTGGGCTGCGGCACCAGGTAGCCGGTTTGCTCCAGAAAAGCCTTGTAGGCCTTCATGTCGGCGATGGGGCCGGGATGCGCCTTGTGCCAGATGTCCATCTCCGTTTGCAGGCGGTCGCGCTCTGCCAGCAGGGCAATATTTTTGGGCGCCAGGTCGGCGACGATGGCGTCAAAGCCTTTCCAGAAAGCGTCGCTCGCAACGCCGGTGCCGGGCAACACCTTGTCTTCAATAAAGCTGTGCAGCACGGTGGCCACCCGCAGCTTGCCGCAGCTGGTGCGTGGTGTGTCTGAAGTGATTGGGGTTGTCATAAGCGTCCTTGTGGGAAAGATCAGGAAAGTAAAAAATCAGGGCGTCAGGAAAGTCAGAACGTCGCGCAGGCTCTTGCCGCTGTGTGTGGGTGATGTACCCAGCGTTTCAAAGGGCAGCTTGTAGCGGTTGACCCATAGCGTGCAATAGCCATACCAGGTAGCTGCCAGCGCATCCCAGCTGTTGCAGCTTACAAAGCCGATGTGCTGGGCTTTAAATCCAGTGGCCTGCTCACCCAAGGCGTAGGCGTCGGGGTGTGTCTTGTATTTGCGGATGCTGTCCACGCTGATCACGTGGTCAAGCAGGTCGTCGAGTCCGGCCGATTTGACGGCAACTTCCAGCATGGCTGGATCGCCGTTAGACAGGATGCCGGTAACGATGCCCTTGTCCTTAAGTGCCTGCAGCACGCCGCGGTTTTCAGGAAAGGCGCTCAGGTGCCGGTACTGGTTCATAAGTCGCTCCTCGGCCTCGGCCGTGAGGTCCAGGCCCAGACGCAGGCAGGCGTAGCGCAGGCCGGCGCGGGTCAGATCCCAGAACGGCTGGTAATGCGCGCCGTCACTGCTGGTGGTGACTAGCCGGCTGTATTCAATCTGCTTGTCGCGCCACAGCACACCGAGTGCCTGGCCTTGCGTTGGAAATAGCTGCTCCGCCAGCAGGCCGACGCTGTACACGTCAAACAGCGTGCCGTAGGCGTCAAACAGGACGGCCTTGACGCTGCCATGAGGGTGGGTCGCTGTGCCGGTACGTGATTTGTCCATGCCCCTACTGTATTTGATACAGATGCGGCTATTAATCTGAGTTAATTAAGTTAATCCATGACTAAATTGAAGGTAATCAACTCAGGTAGTCAGATCTAGGCGGCAGCCCACGCCCTGGACCGAAGCAATGCCCGAGCATGTTTGGCGTGCAGGGCGACGCCATCCCGATAATCGTGGCTTACGGGGCCGCTCCGGCCCCGCAGCGCTGAAAGGCAACCTCGCCCATGAGCCCTGAACATCTGCCCTATGCCGGCATCCGCGTTGTTGAGTTCACCCACATGGTGATGGGCCCTACCTGCGGCATGGTGCTTGCAGACTTGGGCGCTGAAGTCATCAAGGTCGAACCCCTGGCCGGCGACAACACGCGCCGCCTGCTGGGCGCCGGTGCCGGCTTTTTCCCGCTGTTCAATCGCAACAAGAAAAGCATTGCGCTGGACCTGCACACCCCGCGCGGGCTTGAAGTGGCGCTCAGGCTGGTGGCGAGCGCCGACATCGTCAGCGAGAACTTCAGGGACGGCACCATGAGCCGTTTGGGCCTGGACTATGAAACGTTGTCAAAGCGCGATGAGCGGCTGATCTACGTCAGCCACAAGGGTTTTTTGCCCGGTCCCTATGACCACCGGACTGCGCTCGACGAGGTGGTGCAGATGATGGGCGGGCTGGCCTACATGACCGGCCGCGAAGGCGACCCGTTGCGCGCCGGCAGCAGCGTGAACGACATCATGGGTGGCATGTTTGGCGCCATCGGCGCGATGGCGGCGCTGGCCCGGCGCACCGTAACGGGCAAGGGCCAGGAGGTGCAGTCGGCACTGTATGAAAACAATGTCTTTCTGGTCGCCCAGCACATGATGCAGTTCGCCATGACCGGCGAGCCGGCGGCGCCCATGCCCAGCCGTATTTCGGCCTGGGCGGTGTACGACGTCTTCACCGTGAAGGGTGGCGGGCAAGTGTTTCTGGCCGTGGTCAGTGATTCGCAGTGGGCGACTTTTTGTGGGGTGTTTGGTTTCAACGCGCTGCAGGCCGACCCGAGGCTGGTCACCAACAATGACCGCGTGCGGGCCCGTGACTGGCTGATGCCCCTGTTGCGCTCGCGCCTGGCGGCTTTCAGCGCGGCCGAACTTAGCAAGGCGTTTGAAGAAAACGGCTTGCCGTTCGCCCCCATCACCCGGCCCGAAGAGCTGTTTGACGACCCGCACCTGCTGGCGACCGGCGGACTCGCGCCCATGCAATTGCCGGACGGCCGGGCAACGCGGGTGCCGCTGATGCCGATCACGTTGCAGGGCGAACGACCCGGTGTGCGCAGCGATCCACCGCTATTGGGCGAGCACACTGATGCGCTGCTGGCCGAAGCAGGCTACAGCCCGGCGCAGGTTGAAGCCTTGCGGCACGACAAGGTGATTCTGTAGCGCAACCTGCTGACGGTCTCGACGACAGCAACGCCTGTATAAGTCAATTTGCTATTAAATTAATAGCTATACCTGCCGTTTTTACGGGGGCCTGAGGCACTTTTCATTCCTTTTTTGGCTGCTTTGACTGTTTTACGGCTTTTTTCGTCTTGCAGAGTCGAATTGCCGCTTCGGGGCCATCCGGCGTGGCTTCATTCACCGCGCGCTACCACGGTCCGGCGCCTCCAGGCGTTAATACAATCAGGCAGAGACTTAAACCAGAAAGCATTTCATGAAAATTCTCGTTCTCAACGGCATCAACCTCAATATGTTTGGCAAACGCGACCCGGTGCAGTACGGCACCATCACGCTCGACGAGATCAACAACCAGGTGAGGCAACTGGGCACGGAGCTGGGCGCCGAAGTGGAAACCTTCCAGACCAACATCGAAGGGGAAATGTGCGAGCGCATCCACAAGGCCCACGGTGACAAAGTCAATGCGGTGATGATCAACGCCGGCGCCTGGACGCATTACAGCTACGGCATCCGCGATGCGCTGTCCATCCTGTCCTGCCCCATCGTCGAAGTGCACATGTCCAACATCCATGCGCGGGAAGCTTTTCGCCATGTGTCAGTGATCGCCGAAATCGCCAGAGGCCAGATTTGCGGCTTTGGCGTTGACAGCTACCTGTTAGCCTTGCGCGCCTGTGTGGCTGCAGTCGAGACCGCCAAAAAATGATCAACGGCAATACTGAAATCATTGCGCACATCGGTTTCCCGACGCATGCTTTCAAGGCGCCGATGATTTACAACCCCTGGTTTGAAAAAGCCGGCGTCAACGCCATCGTTGTTCCGATGAGTTCACAGACTGCCGACTACCCGGAGTTCCTGCGCGCAGTTTTCAAGCTCTCCAACATACGCGGTGCGCTGATCACCATGCCGCACAAGGTAGTGACAGTTGGCCTGCTGGACGAGGTCTCCCCGACAGCCGCAATAGCCGGCTCGTGCAATGCCGTGCGCCGCACGCCGGATGGCCGCCTGCAGGGCGACATGTTTGACGGAGAAGGTTTTGTGCGCGGCGTGCTGCGCAAGGGCATGGTGCTCAAGGGCGCGCGGGCGCTGGTGGTCGGCAGCGGCGGCGTGGGCTCGGCCATTGCGGCGTCGCTCGCGGCTGCGGGCGTGGCCACGCTGGGTGTGTTTGACGTGAACGCCGCTTCGTTTGAAGAGCTTGCCGGACGCCTGCGCCAACACTATCCCGCGCTGCAGGTCAGCACCGGATCAAACGATCCCGCCGGGTTTGACCTGGTGGTCAATGCGACGCCCATGGGTATGAACGAGGGCGATCCCATGCCGATGGACGTCTCCCGCATAGCGGCCAGCACCTTTGTCGGTGAGGTCGTCATGAAGACCGAAATGACGGCCTTTCTCAACGCCGCAAAAGCGCGCGGTTGTG
>JANYFF010000559.1 GCA_025362825.1 Polaromonas sp.
CCTTGTCTGTATCGCCTGAGACCCTTCTCAAAACCCCGCTTCATGCATTGCACCTGGAACTCGGTGCGCGCATGGTGGCGTTTGCGGGCTATTCGATGCCGGTGCAGTACCCGACCGGCCTGATGGCAGAGCACCTTCACACCCGCAGCGCAGCCAGCCTGTTCGATGTCTCGCACATGGGTCAGCTGGGCCTGGTGGGACCAGACGCTGCGGCGGCATTTGAGACATTGATGCCGGTGGACGTGATTGATTTGCCTGCGGGCAAACAGCGTTACGGTCTGCTGCTCAACGATAGCGGCGGCATCATTGACGACCTGATGTTTTTCAACCGCGACCATGCACATGGCGGCGATCTTTTCGTCATTGTCAACGGCGCCTGCAAGGCAGGAGACATCGAACACATCACACAAAAAATTGGCAGGCGCTGCGACGTCATCGCCATGCCCGACCTAGCGCTGCTGGCACTGCAGGGCCCGTTGGCCGCCCGCGCATTACAGGGACTCGCAAGCGATGCGTCGAGCATTGAAAAACTGGTGTTCATGTCCGGAGGCCGCTTCAGGATCGCAGGCTGCGATTGCTTTATCACCCGCAGCGGCTACACCGGTGAAGACGGCTTTGAGATATCGGTGCCGGCCGACCAAGCAGAAAAGCTTGCGCGCGCGCTGCTGGCACGGCCGGATGTCAAACCTGCCGGACTCGGCGCCCGCAACTCGCTTCGGCTTGAAGCCGGGCTGTGCCTGTACGGCAACGACATCGACACAACGACTACGCCGGTTGAAGCCAGCCTGAACTGGGCGATTCAGAAAGTGCGGCGCAGCGGCGGCGCACGCGCAGGAGGCTTTCCGGGCGCCGAAAAAATCCTGGCCCAGCTGGCCAATCCGGCCGGTCTGGTCAGAAAACGCGTCGGCCTGGTGGCCCTTGAACGCATACCCGTGCGCGACCACACCGCCCTGCACAGTGACAACGGTACGCTGATTGGCGAAGTCACCAGTGGCCTGCTGGGGCCGAGCATCGACCAGCCGGTAGCCATGGGCTATGTACCGCCTGAATTCGCCACTGCAGGCATACGCATCAACGCCATGGTCCGCGGCAAGCCGGTACCTATGGAAGTGACCGCCATGCCGTTCATGCCCGCCCGGTATCACCGAGGCCAAGACCGAAGTTAAGACCGAAGTTAAGACCGCAGCTAACCTCTTTTATTTTTTGACTGTAAACAAAACTCTGGAGAAAACCATGACCATCAAATACACCGAAGACCACGAGTGGCTCAAGATTGAAGGCAACGTTGCCATCGTCGGCATCACAGTCCATGCGCAGGATGCGCTGGGCGATGTGGTGTTTGTAGACCTGCCCTCAGTGGGCACCACCTTTGCGCAAAAAGAGACTGCCGGTGTTGTGGAATCGGTCAAGGCCGCCGCCGACGTTTACATGCCGGTCAGCGGCGAGGTGATAGAGGTCAACGAGGCCTTGCGCGATGACCCGTCGCTGGCCAACACCGACCCGCTGGGCGCAGGCTGGTTCTTCAAGGTCAAGCTGTCTGACGCCTCACAGCTGGATGCGCTGATGGACGAAATCCGCTACGCCACTTTTTCTGCAAACGCCTGAACAGGATCCCACCGATGCCATCTGCCAAGCCATTGGGCGAGCTTGAGAATCCTTCTGAATTCATAGACCGGCATATCGGGATTGATGAGAAGGATGAAGCCCGCATGCTTGAGGTCATTGGCGCCAGCTCGCGCCGTGCGCTGATGGAGGCGATTGTTCCGCCATCGATTGCGCGCAGCAGCCCCATGGCTATACCGTCACCCGTGACGGAGGCCACGGCGCTCCGGCAGCTGAAAGCGATTGCGGCAAAAAACCAGGTCTTTAAAAGCTTTATTGGCCAGGGCTACTACGGCACATTGACGCCCGGCGTGATCCTGCGCAACGTGCTTGAGAACCCCGCCTGGTACACGGCCTACACACCCTACCAGGCAGAAATTTCACAAGGCAGACTTGAAGCGCTGATCAACTTCCAGACCATGGTGTGCGACCTCACCGGTATGCCGATTGCCAATGCGTCGATGCTGGACGAAGCCACCGCCGCAGCTGAAGCCATGACGCTTGCAAAACGCTGTGTCAAAAGCAAGAGCAATGTGTTCATCCTCTCCGGAGATTGCCATCCGCAAACCATTGAGGTCGTGCAGACGCGTGCCAGGCCGCTGGGAATAGAGATAAAGGTCAGCACCGCTGCAGCGACAGTGCCGCAGCTGATGGCCGAGGGAAACTACTTTGGCGTGCTGGCCCAGTATCCGGCAACTACCGGTGACATTCACGACCTGCGGCCGCTGGCTGGCGTGGCACATGCAGACGGGGCTGCGCTGTGCGTTGCGGCCGACCTGCTGGCTCTGACATTGCTGGCCCCACCGGGCGAATGGGATGCTGACATCGTCATCGGCAACACGCAGCGCTTTGGCATGCCTATGGGCAACGGCGGCCCGCACGCGGCCTACCTCGCTTGCCGGGACGAGTTCAAGCGCTCGATGCCCGGACGGCTGGCCGGTGTCAGCGTGGACGTGCATGGCCACACCACTTACCGCCTGGCGCTGCAAACACGCGAGCAGCACATACGGCGTGAAAAAGCCACGTCCAATATCTGTACCGCACAGGTGCTGCCCGCCGTGGTGTCCAGCATGTACGCGGTCTACCACGGTCCTGCAGGCCTTACCCGGATTGCTGAACGGGTGGCCGCCTACACGGCAATATTTGTGAGCGGCCTGAAGACTCTGGGCTTTGAGATCACCAACACCACCGCTTTTGATTCGGTCACGGTTATGACCGGAGACGCTACTAATTCCATAGCTGAACGCGCCCGTAAACAGGGGGCCAACCTGCGTTTTCGCCTTAAAAATCACTTGAGCGTGTCACTGGACGAAACCACCAGCCGCAAGGACATCGAGCAGCTCTGGTCCTTCTTTGCAGAACCCGGCCAGTCCCTCCCCGTGGTCAGCAGTTTTGAAGATGGCCTCGACACGCTGATCCCGGTAGCACTGCGCCGCACCAGCAAATTCCTGACGCACCCGGTGTTCAACACCCACCACTCTGAAACCGCCATGCTGCGCTATATACGCATGCTCAGTGACAAAGATCTGGCGCTGGACCGCAGCATGATCCCGCTGGGTTCGTGCACCATGAAGCTCAACGCCACCAGCGAGATGATTCCGGTCACCTGGCCGGAGTTCGCCAACATCCATCCCTTTGCGCCGGCCGACCAGTTGCAGGGCTACGCCGAGCTGGACCAGCAACTGCGCGACTGGCTTTGCCAAGCCACCGGCTACGCAGGCATCAGCCTGCAGCCCAATGCCGGCTCGCAGGGCGAATACGCCGGCCTGCTGATCATCCGGGCTTGTCATGAAGCGAACGGCCAGGGGCAACGCAACATCTGCCTGATACCGTCGTCTGCGCACGGCACCAACCCGGCCAGCGCGCAGATGGCTGGCATGACCGTCGTTGTCACCGCCTGCGATGCGCAGGGAAATGTGGACATGGCAGACATGACCGCCAGATGCGAACAGTACAGCGACCAGCTCGCCTGCGTGATGATCACCTACCCCAGCACGCATGGCGTGTTCGAGACCAGCGTCAAGGCGCTGTGCGAGCTGGTGCATGCGCACGGCGGCCGGGTATATGTCGATGGCGCCAACATGAACGCGCTGGTGGGCGTGGCGGCACCCGGCGAATTTGGCGGCGATGTGAGCCACCTCAACCTGCACAAGACCTTTTGCATCCCGCACGGCGGCGGCGGTCCGGGTGTAGGGCCGGTCTGCGTGGTTGCTGACCTTGTGCCTTATTTACCAGGCCATGCGACGGCCGGCTGGAAAGGTAATGGGGTGGAGGCCATCGAACGCAGCGACGGGCCGCCCCTAGCAAGTTCAGCCCCTTCTTTGGGTGAAAGGGGCAGCGCACCGCCGAAGGCACACGAAGTGAAAAGCGTGGGGGCCATCTCAGCAGCGCCTATGGGCAACGCTGGCGTATT
>JANYFF010000575.1 GCA_025362825.1 Polaromonas sp.
AACGCCGAGATCCCGGTGGCGCTGATGGAGCGCAGCCAGATGACGGCGGTGATCATCGGCCCGATGCAGCCGCATGCGATCGACGCGTTGCTGAACTCGCTGCGGCATGCCACCAGCCTGCCCACGTGGCGCTGTCCGCACCTGCTGTTCCAGCTGCCGCCCAACGCGGCCTGGATCAGCGCCAAGGTCGAGGCCGTGGTCTGGCCGCAGCGGCTGCGCGTGCACATCGTGAGCGAGCCGATGACGGGCGCTTCGTCGGTTTGGAACGCGATGCTCAACGTCTGGAACGAAGCCAAGCTGCAGCCCGGCTGGGATCCGGCCGCGGTCTCGCCGATGCTGGGCATCTCCGACTTCCCGATCAAGGTCGGCGATCTCGGTGGTCGTGCCGACGGCATGCCTGCGGCCGATGCGGCAACGACCATCTCGTCCTTGGGCATCCCGCTGGTTCCTCGCGCCGTGCTCGACGCCGCGCGTGGCCGCCAGGCGCTCGCCAGCCTGCTCAAGCTCGACGGCCTGCTCGGCTGCGCGCTGGTCGACGCGACCACCGGGCTCGTGCTCGCGCACGAAGCTCGCGACGAGCAGACCATCGACATGGAGCAGGCCGCCGCTGCCTGCGCGCAGGTGCTGAGCGTGCATCGCACGTCGGCGCGGCAGATGGGCATCGTCGATCCGATCGAAGAAGTGATCACCACTGCCGGTGCGCGCCACGTGCTCATCCGCGCACTGCAGCGGCACCCCGAGCTCGTGCTGGTGGCCTTGCTCGAGAAGCACCGCACCAACCTCGCGCTGGCGCGCTTCCAGTTGCTCGAGGTGGAGCGAGGCCTGGCCTGAACCGAGGCGGCGCGCGAGCGTCAGCGCGGCGGCACTACACCTCGCTGCCGGCCTTCAACAGCAGCGCCCGATTGGCGAGCGCGTCGGCCTTCTCGTTGCATCGGTCGCCGTTGTGCCCCCGCACCCAGCGCACGCTGACCTTGCGCCCGTCGGCCACCGCGAAGAGCCGCTTCCAGAGCGCGAGGTTTGCCACCGGCTCGCCCTTCGAATTTCGCCAGCCCTTGCGTTCCCAGCCAGCGCGCCATTCGGTCAGGCCTTTCAGCACGTACTGGCTGTCTGACACGAGCTCGACGGCAGCGCCGGCCGGCACGCGAGCGAGCCCTTCGAGCGCTGCAGTCAGCTCGGCGATCTGGTTGGTGCCGGGGCCGATGAAGCCGTAGTGATCGGTCTCGCCGCCCTCGCCCGGCGCGATGATCACCGCGCCCCAGCCGGAAGGCCCCGGGTTGCTGGGGGCGCAGGCGCCATCGGTGTAGGCCACCCACTTCATCGCGGGGCCCGGCATCTCAGTCTTCGCATTGCGTCTCGAGCTCTCGGGAACGTTGATGGACGGCGATCGGCGCCGGCGCCGTTACCGCGGGTTTGGATCGTGCGTCGCTGCGCGCCAGCCCGACCAGGCGCATGCCGCGCACGCGCTTGACCGCGACGATGTAGTAAAGCGCGCCGAACACCGGCCACCAGTGATTGCCGGCCCGCTCCATCCAGCCGAAGCGCGATACCCACTTCGCCGAAGTGACCGGCGGGACGTAGCAGCCGAACCGCCCCGACTCGACCTCGAAGCTCAGCAGACGCAGCCAGTCGCGCAGGCGCCGGTAGCCGATGAACTCGCCCGCGCTCGGCAGGAACAACGTGCGCTCTGGACCGAGCGAGAGCGCGCGCCGCAACCGGCCGAAGCGTTGCCGCAAGCCCCACAGGCTCGCCGGGTTGAAGCCGACGATGATCACGCGGCCTTCGGGCACCAGCACGCGCTCGACCTCGCGCAGCGCCAGGTGCGGATCACGGGCCAGCTCGAGCGAATGCGGCAGCACGACGAGGTCGAGGCTGGCCGAATCGAACGGCAGCGAGTCGAAGTGGCAGTGGAGCGTGGCCGTGGCCGGCCGTGGCAGGCTCTCGATGTCGATGACGCTATCGAGCACCGGGGCCTCGGCGGCTGCTTCGTCCGGACCGACTGGAAGCGACTCCGTGGCGAGCCATCGATGCGGCATTCGATTGGCTCGCAAGGCGTCGAGCTCGGGCAGGCCGAGCTGCAGCGCATGGAAGCCGAACAGGTCGGCCACCGCCTCGTCCAGATGGCGCTGCTCCCATGCCAGCAGGTACTCGCCCGCAGGGGATAAGAGCCATTGAGGCAACTGTATGATCCGGCCCTTTGACATGAAGCTGACCGCCCTCACCGCATTCACGGACAACTACATCTGGATGATCGACGATGGCCACCGCGCCCTCGTGGTCGACCCCGGCGAGCCGGGCCCGGTGTTCGCGGCACTCGACCAGCGTGGCCTCGAGCTCGCGGCGATTCTAGTGACCCATCATCACGCCGATCATGTCGGCGGAGTCGATGCCTTGCGCTCGCGGCTCACCGGTCCGGTGTTCGGGCCGGCGCACGAGAAGGTGCCGCAACCGTGCATCGGCCTCGAGCAGGGCCAGACCTGCGAGGCGCTCGGCCTGACCTTCGAGGTGATCGACGTGCCGGCTCACACCGCGGGCCACATCGCCTTCTACTGTGCCCAGGGCGCCGGCGAGCCGATCGTGTTCTGTGGCGACACGCTGTTCTCGGCCGGCTGCGGCAAGCTGTTCGAAGGCACAGCCGCGCAGATGTTCTCGTCGCTCGGCAAGCTGGCCAAGCTGCCCGACGACACGCGCGTGTGCAGTGGTCACGAGTACACGTTGTCCAACCTGCGTTTCGCGCAAGCCGTCGAGCCCGCCAACACGGCGATCCGCGAGTACACCGCAGCGTGCGAAAAGCTGCGCGCGGACGGACGGCCGACGCTGCCTTCGGCGATCGGCCGGGAGCGGCAGATCAATCCCTTCATGCGCTGCGCAGTGCCCGTGGTGATCGACGCCGCGCATGCCCACGGCGCCTCGAGCCGTGAAGGCAGCGAAGTGCTGGCCGCGCTCAGAACCTGGAAGAACGAATTCCGATGACGACACGAACCGACGCGCCCGGCGCGACCGCTTGGAGCCTGTTGGGGCTCGCGCTGTC